>CALBGD010000462.1 GCA_937893735.1 uncultured Clostridia bacterium
GGTCAGCCTGAATTACGAGCCGGTCAGCCTTGCAGAGCAGCTCAGGCAGATAGACAGCATTATACGCTCCCAGACGAATGAGCGTGGTCAGAAGTTCGTCATTCAGGTATACGGGGTGATCCATGAAAATATTATAGGCGATAGAGTGCGCTTGCAGCAGATATTTCTGAATCTTCTTTCCAATGCTACAAAATACACTCCCTCCGGAGGAACGGTCCGCCTTATCATTAAGGAAAAACCGTGCAAAGCTCCTGATTGTGCGGATTTTCTCATCACTGTATCCGATACCGGCTATGGCATGACGCCGGAATTCGTTGAGCATATGTTTGAGCCTTTCACACGCGCCGAGAATTCTGTGACTAACAAGATACAGGGAACAGGTCTGGGAATGGCGATAACAAAGAGCCTGGTTGACCTTATGGGTGGTAAGATAAGCGTAAGCAGCGAGGTGAACAAAGGCAGTACATTTGAAGTTGAGCTTACTGTGAGAATCGGCAGTGAGCAGGATAAGTCGGGAAATATCAGAAGTATTCTGTTGGTTTCCGATGACGAATATCTTATATATAATATCCGGACCGCAGCAGACAGCAAAGGAATATTGCTTCTAAACGCTCCTGACATTGATGAGGCAGCGGAATTACTCAGGCGGCAGAGCTCAGATATTGTGCTTCTTTCCGGATATCTGCACGAGTCCTCTCTGAAAGATGATATAAAGTCCCTGAAACGTGCCGGAAATGAGAATATTCTTATATTCTGTACAGATTATGTTCAATCTGATCAGGACAATTTCGCGTGGGAGAAAAGCGGCGCTGATGGATTTATCGCCCGCCCGTTCTTCGTGTCCAGCCTTGTTCGGTCTGTTGACCAGGTAAGGAGAAAGGACAGACGCAGGGCTGCTGTAAAAACCTCCGTGCTAAACGGGCTGAGGTTCCTCTGTGCCGAGGACAACGACATGAACGCAGAGATACTGAAAGCTATTCTGAAGGTGCACGGTGCTTCCTGCAAATTATATTCGAACGGCGAGGAGATAGTAAAGGCATTTGAACAGGTTAAACCCGGCGAGTATGACGCGATACTTATGGACGTCCAGATGCCGGTAATGAATGGACTTGACGCTGCAAGGGCGATACGCAGCGGAACGAATCCGCTTGGAAAAACAATACCTATACTTGCGATGACTGCGAATGCTTTTTCGGACGATATCCGGAACAGTATTGCGGCTGGTATGGATTCTCATATCTCAAAGCCCATAGATATTTCGTATATGGAAAGGGAACTTTGCCGGGTATTAAAAAAATAATATTTTCATTTTGGGGTAAAAGTTATAAAAGCTCTTGCATTTTTTGCAGTCATGCTCTATAATTGAAATGATTCCTGTCAGTGTATATGAGGTTACGATGAACAATATAAATATTTTTCTTGAACATATATTCGACGCTTGCGGTCAGAGAAATATTCCTGTTGAAAAGATGCTCAGCGAAGCAGGCGAGATGGGCTATTCTGGTCTGGAATGCGATATCTGGCGGCTCGAAAGGGGCAATGAGGTCAAAGCAATGTTTGAACAATGCGGCATAAAGGCTGCTTCAATTTATTCGTGGTATGACTTCCCGCATGAAACCGCCGCCAAGTCGCTTGAAAAAATGAAACATCATATTGAAACCGCCGAACAGTTCGGTGCGGCAAAAATTATGGCAATTCCCGGATTATTTCACCCCGATGACGACAGAGAACAGGTCTTTGCAAAATGCTGCGAACAGCTCAGTATTCTTACCGAGCTTGCCGGAAGCTGCGGAATTACCGTCACTGTTGAGGATTTTGACGACATTGCCTCTCCGTGCTGTAATATCAGCGGATTAAGCCGCCTGCTGTCCGGGGCTCCCGGGCTCAGGTTCACGCTTGACACCGGAAATTTTGCGTACACCGGTGAAAGTGCTGCCGAGGCACACAACCATCTGAAACAATATATCTCCCATGTTCACCTTAAGGACAGAAGCCGCGACCTCTCACGCGCCGATAAGGCAAACAGCAACGCTAAAGCGGATATTTCCGGGGAAATGATGTATCCCTGCGAAGTCGGGAGTGGCTATATCGGCATAGAGGCTCTGGTAAAAAAGCTTGTCAAAGATGGTTACACGGGTGATTTTTCAGTGGAACACTTTGGCGCGGCTGATCAGACGGAATATATGCGCCGTTCGATAGAAAATGTAAAGCGCTGGCTTTCAGAGGTATAAAGTGATAAACGTACTTATATGGAATGAATTCCGACACGAAAAATGCCAGCCGGAAGTTGCCGCCCTCTATCCGCAGGGAATACACTCGGCAATAGGCGGCTATCTCATGCAGGACGAGGAGCTTATCGTAAGGCTTGCCTGTCTTGACGACCCGGAGCAGGGCCTTAGCGAGGAAGCTCTGGAGAACACAGATGTCCTTATATGGTGGGGACACATGGCCCACGGAGAGGTAACGGACGAAACCGCTTCCCGTGTTTGCCGCAGAATAAACGCCGGAATGGGATTCATCGGACTTCACTCGGCACATCACAGCAAGGTGTTCAGACAGCTCTGCGGGACTTCCTGCAACCTGAAATGGCGGCACGGCGACCGCGAGCGGCTCTGGACGGTGATTCCGTCCCACCCGATAGCGCAGGGGGTACCGGAGCATTTCGAGCTTGCCAAGGAGGAAATGTACGGCGAGCCATTTGATATTCCCACTCCTGACGAGGTTGTGTTTATTGGGTGGTTTTCCGGCGGCGAAGTATTCCGGAGCGGCGTAACATACCGCCGCGGCGCCGGGAAGATATTCTATTTCCAGCCGGGGCATGAGGAATATCCGACATTCAAGGACAAAAATGTCATCAGAATAATCAGAAATGCGGTGCATTGGGCAAAGCCGGCAGAAAATGCCGCGCAGATAGAATGTACGAACCCGGCGCCGCTGGAGGTATAAAAAATGTTCAGATTAGACGACACAGTAAGGATCAAAAAAACCGGAGTTATAGGAACCATCTCCGACATAAGCGGAGCCGGCGGAGAAACGACCTATGTTATTGACACAGACACCGGCGACGATGAGGACGATTTCGGCGGAATGGCAGCGTTATACTACTGCCGGGAGGACGAGCTGGAAAAGGTATGACCTGTAAATCTCCTGCCACAAGCGGCGGGAGATTTTTCATATTCCGCACTTGTAATTTTCACTTGTATATGCTATACTGATTAAAAAACGATGGAGGAACTGAAAATGTACTCACCGAACGAGCACCGATACGAAAAAATGATATATAACCGCTGCGGAAACAGCGGATTGAAGCTGCCGGCAATTTCCCTCGGGATATGGCAGAATTTCAGCTATAAGGACAGCTTTGATAACATGGAGGCAATGGTTCGCACTGCCTTTGACCTCGGAATAACACATATCGACGCTGCAAATAACTATGGTAATCCCTACAACGGCTCTGCGGAGGAAAACCTTGGGAAGATACTTGACCGCGGACTGCGCCAGTACCGCGACGAGCTTATAATCTCCACCAAGGCGGGTTATGAAATGTGGGACGGTCCCTACGGCGACAGAAACGGTTCCCGTAAGTATCTGACTGCTTCCCTCGACCAGTCACTGAAGCGCATGAAGCTTGATTATGTTGATATTTACTATCATCATATTTTTGACCCCAATACTCCTCTGGAGGAAACTGCCCTTGCCCTCGATAACGCGGTAAAGCAAGGTAAGGCTCTGTATATCGGCATATCCAATTACAATAAGGAACAGACCGCGGAGATCATGAAGATATTCCGGGAACTGCGGACTCCATTTGTTGTAAATCAGCCGAGCTATTCCATGTTCAACCGCTGGATAGAAAGCGACGGTCTGCGTGACTTCGCAAAAGCTCAGGGAATCGGACTTGCGATATTCCAGCCGCTTTATCAGGGGCTCCTGACTGACAGATACCTGAAAGATATACCTGAAGACTCAAGAATCGGCAAGGGAAGAACATGGATAGGCAATGAAGTAAACAACGAAAGGCTGTCCAAAATAAAGAAGCTCAATGAAATTGCCGCGGCGAGAGGTCAGAAGCTCTCCCAGATGGCTATTTCATGGTGCCTGCGCGAGGGAAAGGTAGCAACCGTGCTTATCGGAGCCTCCCGTCCGGAGCAGATAATCGAAAACGCAGACGCTGTTGAAAAGCTCGATTTCACTCAGGAAGAACTGCAAGCCATCGAATCTGTTCTTGCAGAATAAATTTCGTATATTTCTGTGCGGCATTTAAAAAACTACTTGCAATAATTACGTTAATGTGCTATAATATTATGGATAATAAAAGGGTATAGCTGTATTTCGGTCATTCGTCCTACTTTGCTGAGCGCAGAAGCGTCAGGCTGGTGCAGACTGTCTGGCAGTGCGGCTTCTCTTTAACAGAACATATTATAGAGCACTCAGCGGGTCAACCTGTCAGCCCTGTCAGACCGCCTGCCGTGAAGCTCGTGCGGTGCGTGCGTCGCATATCGAAAGGAAGTTGATTATGGCTAAGATCGCGGTTCTGGGTTACGGCGTTGTCGGCTCAGGTACAGTCGAGGTTTTCTATAAAAATAAGGAGAGCCTTGAGAAAAAAGCAGGACAGGAAATGGATATCAAGTACATTCTCGATGTCCGTGATTTCAATGACAGCCCCTACAAGGATAAGTTCGTCAAGGACTTCAACATTATCCTGAACGACCCGGAAGTCACTGTTGTTGCCGAGGTCATCGGCGGACTGAAGCCCTCATATGATTTCGTTAAGTCCTCTCTGGAAGCCGGCAAGAGCGTTGTTACCTCCAACAAGGAACTCGTTGCAGCCAAGGGTGCGGAGCTTCTCGCCATTGCCAAGGAGAAGAATGTAAACTTCTTCTTTGAAGCGAGCGTTGGCGGCGGTATCCCCATAATCAAGCCGCTTCATGCCTGCCTCTCCGCTAATGAGATCGACGAGATCGCGGGTATCCTGAACGGTACCACAAACTTCATACTTACCAAGATGATACGTGACGGCATGGACTTTGAAAAAGCCCTTAAGATCGCACAGGAGCTTGGTT
>CALBGD010000463.1 GCA_937893735.1 uncultured Clostridia bacterium
ACATAATAATATCAGATCTCGATCTTAGCCGTATCAGAATCTCTAAGAGTAAACCGACCGACAAGCCCCTTGAGCGTAGTCGCCTGCGCGGAAAGCTCCTCGGAAGCTGCCGCAGACTGCTCTGCCGTCGCGGAGTTGGTCTGTACAACATTGGAAATCTGATCTACACCTACGGAGATCTGCTTGATAGAATCCGCAGCCTCCTTTGTGGATTCGGATATCTTGCGGTTCAGTTCGGAAGCATGCTCCGCAGAGGAAACAACGGTGTTCATCATCTCTGCGACCTCGCTTACAAGGCCGTTTCCGTTCTCTATCGCAGTAACCGTGCCCTCGATCATTGTAGTAGTATTCTGAGCTGCCTCAGCGGATTTAGCGGCAAGGTTGCGCACCTCGTCGGCAACTACTGCGAAGCCCTTGCCGGCCTCGCCCGCGCGTGCAGCCTCGATAGCGGCGTTGAGCGCAAGAATATTGGTCTGGAATGCGATATCTTCGATGGTCTTGATGATCTTCTTGGTCTCGTCGGAGGAGGTGCTTATCTCGTTCATGGCTGAGATAAGGTTCTCCATCTTGTCGGAGGCCTCCCGGATCTTGTTGCCTGCCTCGTTGGTGGTAGTGCTTGCCTGCTCTGCGTCTGCGGAGTTCTGGTGTATCATTTCGGAAACCACATTGATGGTCGCCGCCAGCTCCTCAACGGAGGAAGCCTGCTCAGTAGCGCCCTGAGAAAGAGCCTGCGCACCCGCAGATACCTGTTCAGAGCCAGCCGCTACCTGGTCGGCAGATGTGTTGATTTCAGCCATTGTCTTGCTGAGCCTGTGGTTGATATCACGCAGGAAAGTCATCAGCTTTTTAAAGTCGCCGAGATAGTACTGCTGAGCCTGAGTGGTATGTACGTTGAGGTTGCCGTTGGCCATAGCTTCAAGTATACGTCCGATATCGCCGATCATGTTGTTGATATCCTCAACAACGAACTTAGTTGCGTCACAAAGTCTGCCGGTCTCGTCCTGGGACTTAATGTCGGGAACAGGGCTGGTAAGATCACCCTCGGCAAGCTTTTCGATACGTTCTGTGCAAACGCGCAGAGCGCTGCCAATGCTGTTGCCGAGCCTGATGGAGATAAATACAGTCACTATGCAGGCAACAATAAGCAGAATTATTGTAAACATGATAGCACGGTAGGTGCCGGAAAGGAAGTCGCTTTTCGGGGCATACACTGCCAGCGACCAGCCGTCCGAGTCGGGAATGGGAGCATAAGCAATGAACTTGCTCTGTCCGTTGAGGGTATATTCATCGAAGCCGTTTTCGCCGTTTCTCATCTTCTGGTGGCACTGGGCAAGGGACTTATAGTTTGCGTCAGTCGCCGCGCGGGATTCAATGTTCTCGCCGTTCTTGACGAGTTCGCTGTCCGTGTCGGCAATGGTGTTGCCGTTCTTGTCAATGATGTAAGCGGCGCAGTTGTCGCTTACGTTTATGCTTCTTACGATATTGTTCAGGAATTCGGGATTAGGTGTTACTACAACGCAGCCGGTGACTGTGCCGCCGACCTTTCCGTCCTTCCAGATAGGACCCGCGATGATAAGCATCAAATCACCGGTCAGGCGGGACACGGTAGGTTCGGTAATGGAGATCTTTCCTGCCATTGCGTCCTTGAAATAATCCCTGTCGGAGTAATTGTTGCCGTCAAAGGCGTTGCCGTCGGTGCCGATTACGGTGCAGTTCTGAAGATCATGCTGCTGCATGGATTCAGACAGTATATCTTTTAGCTGCTGTTCGGATACATTCGAGTCAGAGAACATCGGCGAAGCTCCCAGCTCACTGACGATGTTTGAATATGACTCTATCTCCCAGTAAGTGCGGTCTGCGGCTATTGAAGACGCAGCAGTCATGTTGTCGCTTACAATGCTGACCGTACTGGTCAGGGTCATCACGCAGGCAAATGTGCCGAGCACCAGCATTGAAATGCCCACCATAAGTATGCAGCATAGCAATATTTTTTTCCCAATAGATTTCATACACTAACCTCCATGAAAAATTGCTTTTTCGAGTAATTACGACAAATGGTCTGCATTATGACTAAAAACCGCTGAGAGTGCAGGCACTATTCTGCAATTACCTTTACAGCATTATAACACAAATTAGCAAATAAATCAAGCAGTGTTTGTGCAAATATGGTAAAAAACGCTTTGTATTTTTTTGACGAATTTTAGCTCACTTTTTTTGTTAGTGTGGTTGAAACTTACAATAGGGATCAACATACGCTGTTTTCTACCTATTATTTATAAAAGCTCTGTTCCAGCGCTTGTTTTTTCTCCGCAAGCTGGTATAATAAATAGAAAAGAGCAAAACGTCAACTTTCCTAACAAAAAACGAAGGCGCGAGTGAA
>CALBGD010000464.1 GCA_937893735.1 uncultured Clostridia bacterium
GCAGACCTTTATGTTCTGGAAAGAGGTAGTAAGGCCTGTTTTAGCACATCTGCGGAAAAGCGACTTCTCAGTTTCAAATACGAACTGATCCGGAACAATGACTATCGCCTCGCCGTCCGCGCTGATCGTTTCCATTACCTTGTCGTAAAGCTTTCCTGTCACATAAGTGCAGGCTTTTCCCGTAATTAGCTCTGGCATGATCCTTCCTTTCTGCAGCCTGCCGAATACAGATAGCTGCGGCCTTTCTTTCCCGTCTGCGTGATAAGCCCCGCCGCACGGAGCACTTCAAGCCTCAGCGAGCTGTCAGGCTCTCCGGCGGTCCGGCAGAATTCCTTTTTCGTGAATTCCGCGGGAAGCCCCTCCGGCATGAAGATACGCAGTCCCTCCGGCAGAGGAATAATGGTCTCCTCAACAAGCTCCAGAGGAACTTTGGAGATATCAAGCTTTTTCCGTGCGCTTTTGCTGCGCATATCCGGAATTTTGTCTCCGCTTGCGGCAACGCGCTTTTCCGTTTTCAGCTTGGGTAATATAATGGTTATTCTGCTGTCGGAAAGAAAATCCCTTATCGAGTAAAGCTCCTGATACAGCTTCTGCCGCTGATTTACCGACCTGAACGGGCTTTCAGATATGACCTCCCCGGTATCGCGGTTTATGTAAACGCTGCGCGTCCGGACTTCTACCGGGTGGACTATCGTTACATGAGCTGCCTGAGTAAAAGCCGTCAGCTTTTCACGCAGTGCGTGGAGCTTTCGCGTCTGTATCTCAAAAATACCGTTTTCGTTTATGGCGTCAGCATAAAATTTTCCTATTTTGATTTCCTGCTCGTCCGAGTAGGGAGCATAGTAATTTTTCAGTGTTGCGTGTATCAGCTTTTCGTTCTGTGTTCCCACGGAGCCGTGCATTCCCTTGACACGGGTCATTGCTGCGCTGAGAGCTTGAGAAAACCTGTCCTTGTCTGTAATGATGGTGGGTGCGTAAGGCTTCAGCCCGGCCTCCTCCGCAATGAATTTTGCGACTGCTCCCTCTTCACAGCTTCCGATAATACGGTCGGAAACCGCTTTAAGCTCGTTGCAGCCGTTGGAAACGCACACTCCCAAATCAGCAGCTCTTATCATTGAAATGTCATTCGTGTTGTCTCCGAAGCAAACCAGACGGTCTGCGTGTGTAAGCTCCAGTACCTGAAGAAGCGCGCTTGCCTTGCTTGCGTTTCGGCTGAATATCTCGTACCATATGACGCCCTTTTCGTAGGTGTCCTCCATTATATTCGAGCCGAATCCGTTGTCCCGGCTGAAAGTTTCATTAAGGGTCTCATATGGAAGCTTTGGATTGAACAGCGTAAAGTAAAACACAGTCCCCATAAAAAGCTCCCCGCGGGATTTTACAGGACGGAGCCGTTTGTCCCCCTGACGTGAAGCGACATAGCCCTTTACGTCCTCGTATCTGTCCTCAAGGTAGCTTACTCGCTCCCGACCGTCAATATATGAGTATACGAGCGGCGCAAGGCCGTGCTGGTTGAAGAAATCGACTGCCAGCCTGAACGAGGAAGCGCCGAAAACATTTTCCACGATATGTTCGCCCGTTCTGGGGTCAATGATGAATACCCCGTTGAATGTAACAGCGGGGCAGGAAAGATTAAGATTCCTGACCAGCGGGGAAGCGCTCGAAAAGGAACGAGCCGTGGCATATGTAAAGAGCACCCCGCGTTCCGTGAGCCGATTCAGAAGTTCGGCGGTCTCGCTGGAAATGCTCTTGTCGGCTCTGAGCAGAGTTCCGTCTAAGTCGGTGGCATAAAGGGTCATGTTTCCTCCGAATTTAGTCGCGAAGCGCGTTTACGAATCTGTGGCTGAGCATATACTCGCGGAGCTGTTCCAGTGTGGGGAGTCCCGCATTGTCGCTGGAGTTCTGTATCTGCATACTTCCAACGGCATTTGCACGGAACACGGCCTCTCCAAGAGGTATTTCCTCACAGATCCCGCTTATAAGACCCGCCGCAAAGCCATCGCCGGCGCCGGCGGTGTCTACCACTGCGTCCGCCTGAAATGTCGGGGCAATGCCGCTTTCAACACGACTGCGGTAGTAGGCTCCCTGCTTCCCGAGCTTTACAACGACCTTTTTCGTGCCTAGGTCAAGGTAGTGCTCCGCTATTTCTTCCGGTTCGGACAGTCCGCAGAGCGTTTCCGCTTCTTTCAGGCTGGGCAGGAACACATCGGAATTTGCGGCAAATTCATTGAGAAGCGAGATGGTTTCCGGCGATGAATCCCATAGCTGGCAGCGCAGATTAGGGTCGAATACGACCGTGATTTCGCTTTCATGCGCACGCTTAACAAGTCTGCGCGCAGCTTCTGCGGCAGACGGAGATATGGAGGGGAATATACCTGTGAAATGTGCTGCCCTGATGTCGGTGAGATCAAGCCTGTCAACGTCCTGCTCGCACAGAAAGGAAGCCGCCGAATCCTGCCGGAAGTAGTATATTTCGTGCTTTCCGGGCTCTGCCTTGCTCTTCATCATGGCACCTGTCAGGTGAGCCGGGTCTGTGATAATGAGGTCGTCAGCTATGCCGTTCTCCTGCATGAATCTGCGGATCCTAACAGCGCGCGGGTCGTCCCCGAGCCTTGTCATAAATCGCGGGCAGAGACCCAGTCTTGCAAGTCCCACAGCGACATTCATTTCTGCGCCGGAAACGCTGGCGCGGAATTTTGTTACATCGGAAAGCGCGCCTTTCTCTTCTGCAAGTAAAAGCTCCATTGGTTCGCCGATAAGAAGTACCTTGTCCATTTCTTTCTCCTAAAAATGTATCAGTTATTTGACAGCCTATTCCAGCATTGCCGCAGCAGACAGTAAATATTCTCTTGAATTATGGTGCTATATACATTATAACAGATTTTTTCAATAAATCAACCCATTTATCGACGGAATTCCGGAAAATAAATTAAACAGGAGTTTTCATCACAGAAAAAGGCGGCAAAAGCCGCCCGGGATATTATTCCTGCTCCATCTGTTCGATCATGCTTTCAGCGAACACGGCATAGCCTCTTGTCGGGTCGTTCAGGAATACATGAGTGACTGCCCCTGCAAGCATTCCGTCCTGTATTATCGGACTTCCGCTCATGCCGC
>CALBGD010000465.1 GCA_937893735.1 uncultured Clostridia bacterium
AGGCGGAGGATTCTCAGCTCATCGGCACCGACATGGAGATAGACCCGTCCGAAAGCGGCATACATTTCTATGAGCTGTGGGGAGGAACGCTGTATATCCCGTACTTCGCGGACGGCACCGGAGCTTCAGCGCAGTTCTGGGCGGCATGGCGCGGCGGGCTCACTCATTTCATGGGAGACTACTCCTATGTTGGCGGGGAACTGTACCAGACCGTGGAGCTCCCGGAGTTCACGGACGCAGACCATGAGCACGATGCCCTGACGGATTCGGAGGGCAATATCTGGCGGTTTGATTTCACAGCCGGGAAGTACTGGGTATTCCCTGGGGAGAGACCGCAGGGGCTCCCTCCGGTGCAGTATACGGCGGCTTACAGCTATTCCACCTCCCCGGAGGTCATGTCCTGCGGGCTGGATACTTCCGGCATGACGGAGGAGCAGGCGGTTCAGACCGCGCTTGATATCCTCTCGGAGAAATACCTCCGGAGCATGATGGAGGAGTCATATTACCGGGAGTTCCGCATACTCGAATACAAGGATATCGCAGGACGGACGAGGTTTACACCACTCGTCTCGGGGACTACAAGAAAGCTGACGAGTACAGCATATGGAAGTCCCTTGAAAACTGGGAGGTGTCCGAGAACTCATGGCTGGTGGATCTCAGCGCGAAATACCGTGCAGAGGGGCGCATAGCGGAATACACGTTCACCGCTGATACGAACGAGTGGTACGACACTCCCGCTGACGGAGCCCCGCCTGCCTGCTATATGCTGTGCAGGGACGGCGATACATGGTATCTCTGGTCGAGGGCGGCGTACCGATATTTCCCGTCCGGCGACCCTATCACAGGAATTGACGGCTGAAACTGTATCGTTTTTTGTCTTGACACTCCGGGGAGAACGTGATATAATCAAATGTATTCTTTCCCCGGAGGTCTGGCATTGGATTATTTACCATGGATAGGTCTGGCGATAATCGCTGTACTGATATTTATTTGGATATACATAAGGCTCCACGAGAAGCTCCCGTATATCATGAACGAAACGATACTCACCCAGCGCGAACGGGCGTTCTACCGCATTTTAAAGCCGGTCGCGGATAAGCTGGAGCTCCAGATATGCCCGAAGGTGCGGGTCGCGGATATCGTTTCGATAAAGAAAGGCACAAAGGACTGGCAGAAGTGGTTCAACAAGATAAAGTCGAAGCACGTTGACTTCCTGTTGTGCGACTACGATATGAACATCGTTCTGCTGATAGAGCTTGACGACAGGAGCCACGAGACCGAGCGCGCCCAGAAGAACGACCGCCTGAAAAACGCGATTTTCGGCGACAGGCTGGTGCGGATACGCTCGCTTAAAGAGGACGTGGAGGCGGTCATTGTCGCCGCGCTTAAAAAGGTGCAGTAAAAAATCAGGCTGCCGAGAAGCTCTCAGATTCTAGAAAGCGGCATATCGGCTGGGCTTTGTGCCTGCCGTATATCCGCTGACAACGAAGATGAGAGTTTATCGCCAGCCTGAGATCCCCGGGAACCCCGGGGATTTTTTATACAAGATACTGCCTTACCGCCGCCGCAAAGTAGAACGACCCTCCGAAATAGCAGAGCCTTTCCGGGTCTGCGGGGAGCGCACGCGCGTACTCCAGAGCCGCGCGCGGGTCGTGGAGCACCTCTGCGGGGATTCCCGCCGCCTGCTTCAGTTCCTCTGCGGGGACGTTCCCGTCTGAGAAACCATCGCAGAAAATCACCTTGTCGAAGCAGGGAAGTATCATGTCCAGAAACGCTCGGTAGTCCTTAGTGTTCATCATGCCGATAAATGCGGTCCTGTGCGTGGACCCGGAGCCCTCCAGCGCGGAGCGCACAGCCTGCGCCGCCTGCGGATTGTGCCCGCCGTCAAGCAGGATATTCCCGGGGAAAAGCTCCATTCTGGCGGGAATGCGGGCGCGTGCCAGCCCCATCGCGATGTGCTCCGGAGCTATCCCCACAGCGGTGAGAGCCTCTATCGCGGTCAGCGCGTTGCCGACTTGATATTCTCCGCCGAGGTGCAGGCGGTATTCCTGCCCCTTGTAGACGAATCTGCTTCCCGACAAGCCGGGCTTATCCAGAAGCTCCACGCTGTCCATATCCGGGACGATAAGCTCCGCGCCCACGGAACTGCACCTGCCGCGTATCACTTCCATTGCGCCGGGGGGTATCCCGTATGCCGCAACAGCCTTTCCGCCCTTGATAACGCCGCATTTTGAGCGGGCTATCTCCTCCACGGTTCCGCCGAGTATCTTGGTGTGGTCAAGCCCGATGGAGGTTATCACGGCGCATTCCGGCTGTTTTATCACGTTGGTGGAATCCAGCGTGCCGCCTATACCGGCTTCAAGCACAACGTAGTCCACGCGCTTTTCCGCGTAGTAAAGGAAAGCCGCCGCGTTGAGTATTTCAAACTGCGAGAATTCCAGCTCCGGGAATTTGTCTGCGGCGTCCGCTGTGGTATTCAGCAGGTGCGCGAGGTCGGCGCAGGATATCTCGAAAAGCCCGTCCGGGTAGCCGATGGAAATGCGCTCGCACACACTGCGGACGTAGGGCGAGGTGAACTTACCCGCGATGAATCCCGCCGCCGTCAGCGAAGCCGCGCAAAATTCCGCAACGGAGCCCTTGCCGTTGGTTCCCACGATGTGGATATACCTCAGCCTGTCCTGCGGGTCGCCCAGCGCATGGCAGAGCGCCGCGAATCTGGACAGGTCCGTTACCGGCGCGCCGAAATGCGAATACTGTCCTAGGAATTCCTCGATCTGTCCGCAGTCGGGATTCAGTGCAAGCCGCATTCGTCGTAGTCCTTCCACTTCTCGTTGTAGCGCATTTCGTCAGCGAGCTTGAGGCAGATGTACGCAACTGCGCCTGCCACAACGATGACCGCGCTGATTATCGGAATGACTACCTTTGCGGTCGGACCTAGCTTCTTCTGTACTCTTTCGTGAATGGTTTTCATAGAATTACGTTCCTTTCTGTAATATAGTGTCGTTATTCGCCTGAAAGTAATTTGTACAACTCCTTGCGGGAGACCCCAGCCGCCTGTGCGGCGGTCTTGCAGGCTTCGGAGAGCTTCATGCCGCCGTCGGCGTAGCCCCGTGCGAGCTCTGCCGCCTGTTCAAGGGACATTCCCTCTGCCTGTTCCGGAGCGGCTCCCTCTATTACGATGACGTATTCCCCGCGGGGCTCAGTCTGCTCGTAGAGGGCGTTCAGCTCGTCAAGTGTGCCGCGGATTACCTCTTCGTGGAGCTTTGTCAGCTCCCGGCAGAGCGCGGCATTCCGTCCGCCGCCGAGGGATTTTGCGAGGTCTGCGAGGGTCTGCCGCAGCTTGTGCGGAGCTTCGTAGTATATCAGCGTATGCGGGAGTTTTGAAATGTCCGCAAGGCGCTCCTGCCGCTCCTTCTTGTTCACCGGGAGGAATCCTTCGAACGCGAAGCGTGCGGTGTCTATGCCGCTTATCGCAACTGCGGCTATCGCGGCGTTGCAGCAGGGGACGGATTCCACCGGGATACCCTGCTCATAACAGCGCTGGACGAGGTAAACTCCCGGGTCGGAGATACATGGCATTCCCGCGTCACTGACCAGCGCAACGGAGTTCCCGTCGTGCAGGAGTTCCAGTATCTTAGCGCTTTTTTCTGCTTCGTGGGGCTTGTAGTAGCTCAGCAGCGTTTTTTTTATTCCGAAGTGTGTGAGCAGCCGGAGCGTTACCCGGGTGTCCTCGGCGGCGATGTAGTCCACGCTTTCCAGCGTTTCGATACCGCGCGGGGAGAAATCTGAGAGGTTGCCGATGGGCGTTCCCACAACGTACAGTTTTCCTGCGTCAGTCATAAAGTCTTGTGTACTCCTCCGTGTAGGATTTGTCGTCGTTGCGGAGTATCATGGGCTTCTCAACGATCATTCCGGATTTCGCGCCCTTCTTTCCGGTTATGAGGAACAGCCACGGCTTGTCGAGAATGCTGTTGAACACGAACGTTATGCTCTTCGGTTCTATTTTATTCTCGCGCATGGAGTTTATAACGTCCGAAAGGCGCTCGGGGCGGTGGCACATTCTCAGCAGGCCGCCGTATTTCAGGAGCTTTCCGGCGGCGCGGCACACGTCGTCAACGGTGCACATCAGCTCGTGCCGGGCGATCGCCTGCGGCTTCGCGAGCTTCTCAAAACCGGAGCCGCTGGTCATGTAAGGCGGATTCACGGTGACGATATCCACGGTCTCAAAGCATATCTGCGACTGGTCGAGTTCCCGCAGGTCGCCGAGGATAGGCTGAACGTTGTTCTGGAGTCCGTTTTTCTCCACGGACATTTTCAGCAGGTCTATCGCCTCCGGCTGGATATCCATTGCATAGATGAGCTGCGGCTTCACGTTCTTGCAGAATATCAGCGGGATAATTCCGCACCCGGTGCACAAGTCGCACACCACGCTGTCCGGCTTTACGTTGGCGTAGTATGCCAGCAGGAAAGCGTCCGTGCCGAAGCGGTGGTTTTGCGAAACATACATCGTCAGCGGACCTAGAGAGAATATTTCTGGTTCCATATAATTCCAATTCCTTTCAGCGTCACCCGACGATTATCTGACCCTCGGGCACGACTAGGTTCTTTCTCTTGGAGGCGTTCATCAGCATTGACAGCACCAGCGACACGGGGCCCACCCTGCCGATATACATGGTCAGCATGAGCAGGATCTTTCCGGCGGTGCCGGATACCGCGGTCACTCCCACGGAGAGCCCCGCAGTGGAGAACGCGGAGACCGCTTCAAACAGGCAGTTTACGCCGCTGACCTCGTCCGGCAGGGTGAAATACAGCACCGAGAAGCAGATTATCACAGCCGTCAGCGACAGTATAGTCACGGTCAGCGTTCGGTAGACCGCCAGCTTGTCTATCTTATGATGGAGTATTTCAACGTCGTTCTTGCTGCGCAGGTATGACACCACGGTCATTATCAGCACCAGCAGAGTGGTCGCCTTGATACCTCCGCCGGTGGAGGCGGGGCAGGCGCCGATGAACATGAGTATGCAGCTTCCCAGCAGCGTGAAATCAGACATTCCGTCCACCGGAATGGAGTTGTACCCCGCCGTGCGGGCGGTCACGCTGGAGAAGAACGCGTTCAGCAGTTTTTCGCCGAAGTTCATATTGCCGAGGGTCGCGGGATTGTCCCATTCCGCGAACAGGTAGAGCAGCGTTCCGCCGACAGTCAGCAGAGCCGTCATTATCAGCACGCACTTGGTGTGCAGGCTGAGCTTTTTCACTTTGCGGAGGTTCAGGAAGTTCTCCCAGACGATGAATCCCAGACCGCCTATCATTATCAGCAATGCCACGGTGATAAGCACCAGCGGGTCGCTCTGATGGTTCGTCAGGCTGGAGAATGCGCCCTCTATCCCGCACAGGTCGAAGCCCGCGTTGCAGAATGCGGTCACGCTGGTGAACACGCCCATCCACACGCCGAAGCCGCCGTGCTGCGGCACGAACGCGATACTCAGCAGCACCGCGCCAGCTCCCTCGATTATCAGGGAGTACTTCATTATGCTGATGAAAATGCGCCGTCCGCCCTGAAAGGTGCTTTCAGTCAGACCGTCGGAGGCGTTCGCAACGGTGCGGAATCCCAGCTTTTTGCCGGCGGCAACGTTGAAGAACGTGATTATCGTGACGAATCCCAGACCGCCTATCTGGATAAGCAGCATAATTACCGCCTGACCGAATATCGTCCAGTTGCTGAACGTATCCACGGTGATG
>CALBGD010000466.1 GCA_937893735.1 uncultured Clostridia bacterium
TACTGTCCTATCTGCTGCTGAACAGCCTGAGCCTTCTCCGCGTCGTCCCAGAATCCAGGCTCGGTGGACTTCATTTCAAGCTCGTCTACCTTTATCTTTAATCCGTCAAGGTTCAGCGCGCCCCTTAATTCTTCGATCTGCGGTGTGAGCGCTTCCATCGCAAGTCTGGTTTCATCGTACTGTATCATTTAGCTTCTCCTGTATAGATTAATATTTCAAAGTATTTCTGTATATAAAAATACCCATTATCTTTATTAGTATATCACAAATCTGATGATTTTGCAATACCTATTACTACTTTTTTGAAAAACAAAACCGCCCGAAAATGAGCGGCAATAATATTCAATTTGTCCACTGTCATGGCGCACGAGATTTTTCGTTTTTTTTGCGGGAAGCTATCTGCAATTAATTGATTCAGATTTACATAGCAAAAACGGCAGTCTAAATCCGGAACTACCGAGAAAAAACGGATATTTTGCCGCAACTTAAATTTAGAAATCATTATAACGCGTGAAACAATCCCTAAAAAGCAAAGCGCCTCGACCCGCATATTGCGTGTCGAGGCACTCGACTGGTGCCGGTAGCGGGGGTCGAACCCGCACGCCATCGCTGGCAAAGGATTTTGAGTCCTCCTCGTCTGCCAATTCCAACATACCGGCTTATTCCGGCAACAAGCACCGGATATTATTTTAGCATAAAATCAGAGTTTTGTCAACCATTATCAAATCGAAGTTAAGATATTGCTGCTGAGTATTGCGGCAAGAGCCACATTGAATGTATTTGCAACGGTGATATAGCTCACGCGGGTCTTTTTATTTTTAAACCCATTTGAAACCAGTCCCAGCCATACGCAGGAAATCCCGACTGCGGCTATCATTACGATAACCCCGACCATACTGCTGACTGTAATTTTGAGCACCTCGTTCAGCAGGAAGTTCATAACAACGTAAGACAAAGGCACCAGCACAAGCGGAAGCGTAGCCCAAAGCCATTGTATATGCCTCCTGCGCCAGAAAATAAACGACATTATCAGGATTATTCCGACTATGACTACACATTCAATCGTCATTGTGCACACCTCTTTTCTGAATCACTCTGCGGTCTGTACCGTGACCTCTCCAGTGGAAGCAATGCTGTCCGCGCTCTCGGAAGCAGAATTATCCGACGCGGTCGGCAAAGCCCAGCCGAGATCCTTTGAGGTCCATGTGAGCGCAAAAGCCAGCCCGCATATCGCTAGGATTATCACTATCATTATTATATTAAGCACCTTAATATAAGGCGGAAGCTTCGGACGATCTGACATTTCTATCCCTCCGGAATCCGTGAATATTACGTATATTATATATCAAAACGGGAAAAATTGCAAGTACTTTATTCAAATTCCCTGTTTCCGCTGTAAATATGTGTGCGGACAATTTTCAGGCGCTTCACACGCTCGCCGTATTCCGCGGTGTATGCCTCGAAAATCAGCGCAGGATTGATATTGAAGCTGTTTCCCGCAGGGAGGGTCACCTCCAGAACATCGCCGTCAAGCTTCACATCAGACATAAGCGGCTTAAGGTCAACTATGGTGCTCCCCTTTTTGGTGCGCTTTTCGACGTTTATCTGCTCCTTTTCGCAGAGCGCCCGGAGTTTTTCCGGTTCTGCGGAGCTCTCAATGCGGTAGCGCGCCGCTGTTATGTCGGTATTCTTGTCTTTTGGGACGGTAATTTCCGTCACACGGATATCCGCCGGAAGAGCCGCGTTGAGCCGCTCCTTTACCTCGCTGTACGGCACGTCCTCGGTCAGGCGGAAATCCATCGCTTCGTGCAGACCCTCCTGCCCCAGCGAAAGCGGGAGCATGAATGTGACGTATGTCCTCGGGTTGAAGCCCTCGGTCTGCCATATCGGGAGCTTCGTGCGCTTCATCGCGCGGATTATTACACTGCTGAGGTCAAGGTGCGAGATGTATTTCGCCCTTCCCGTCTTGGAAAAGAACGCCCTTGTGTTAACGGATGGCACGGCAGATGTCACCTCCTACGCATTTTGCAACGCCGCAGTTTGAACATTTCTCGCGGCAGTTCGGGGTAGTTATCCCCTGATGAGCACGCTTGTTTTCCTCCACAAGGAACTCATGGCTGACAAGCATATCAATGTGGCTCCACGGAGCAACTTCATCGTAGCTGCGGCGGCGGTTCGCATAAAACCTCATGTCGAGGCCGCATTCTTCAAATGCTTCTTTCCATGCGTCAAACTTGAAGTACTCGTCCCAGCTATCCAGCTTACAGCCCTTTTTCCATGCGGCATATATAGCCTTTCCGACCCGGCGGTCACCCCGGGCAAGCACTGCTTCGATCAGCGAAAGGTCGTACTTAGACCAGCTTATCACTATCTTACGGTCGTTGTTGATGGATTTCAGGTGCTTCTGGCGCTCCTTTACGCCCTCCTCGTCAAGCTGCGGTTCGAACTCGAACGGCGTGAACGGCTTCGGGATAAATGTGGAGAGCGATACCGAAACTCCCGGTCTGCCCTTGGCATGATTCGGGGTCGCGTAGAACTCCTCAATAACCGCCTTGGCCAGATTGTACACTCCCTCGACGTCCTCCATGGTTTCAGTGGGAAGCCCCATCATGAAGTACAGCTTGATGTTTGTGTATCCGCCTTCGAAAGCTATCTTCACGCTGTCCATGACGTTCTTTTCGGTGACGTTCTTGTTGATAACATCGCGGATCCTCTGGGTTCCCCCCTCGGGGGCGAACGTAAGCCCGGATTTTCGCACGTCCGTGATTTTTTTCAGCACGTCCTCGCTGAACCGGTCGATTCTGAGGGACGGCAGTGACAGGTTTATTTTCTCAGCCGTGGTGTAATCGGTGAGCTCGGTCAGGAGCCCCACGATATCCTTGTAGTCGCCTGTGGAGAGGGACGACAGCGAAACCTCGTCATAGCCCGTGTTCTCGCACAGCGCCTTCGTCTGCGCCAGGATATTGTCCTTGCCCTTTTCGCGGTAGGGGCGGTAGATGAATCCCGCCTGACAGAAGCGGCAGCCGCGTATACAGCCGCGGAGCACCTCCACAACGGCACGGTCGTGGACTATCTGCGTGAACGGAACAACGAAATAATCCGGTGCGTACACCTTGTCGAAGTCCTTGATTATGCGCTTCCTTACCTTTGCGGGAGCGCCGTCCTTCGGGGTTATCGCCTTTACTGTACCGTCCTCGTTGTACTCAATGTCATACAGTGATGGAACATATATACCCTCAATCTGCGCTGCTCTGCGCAGAAATTCCTGACGGGTCGCGCCCTCTTTCTTGCACTGCTCCATGAGCCGCATGAATTCAAGGTTCATCTCCTCGCCCTCGCCTATCGCGAAGAAATCGAAGAAATCCGCCAGCGGCTCCGGATTACACACGCAGGGACCACCTGCCATGACGATGGGGGTCAACCCGGTGCGGTCCTTTGCCAGCACGGGAACTCCGGCGAGGTCGAGCATTTCAAGGATATTCGTGAAGCTCATCTCGTATTGCAGGGTGAAGCCTATGAAATCAAAGTCCTTTATCGGGTCGAGGCTCTCCAGCGCGTACAGCGGGATATTCCGGGCGCGCATCTGCTCCTCCATGTCCGGGAGCGGCATGAAAACGCGCTCGCACCAGTAATTCGGAACTGCGTTTTTTAGCCCGTAGAGTATTTTCATTCCAAGGTGGGACATTCCTATCTCATAGGTGTCAGGAAAACAGAACGCGAACCTTATGTCCACCTTGGACTTATCCTTTACCACTGAGCCCGTTTCGCCGCCGATGTATCTTGAGGGCTTCTGTACGTCAAGCAGGAACTCGTCCAGCCTGTCCATCATTGAGGGATTTTCCGGCATTTTATCTTTCTCCATCTCAGCCCGTAACTCCGTAGACCTTGCGGGCTATATCAACTGTTTCCTTTGCGTCGCGGGCATAGAAATCCGCGCCTATCTTCTCGGCGTAATCCGGCGTCAGCACAGCGCCGCCTACCACTATCTTGCAATTCACGTTATTCTCGCGGAGCAGCTTTATTGTATTTTCCATGCTCTTCAGCGTTGTAGTCATGAGCGCGGAAAGTCCCACAAGGCGGACATCATACTTTATCGCCGCGTCAACCACGTCCTGATAATCAACGTCCTTACCGAGGTCGATAACGTCAAAGCCGTAATTCTCAAGCAAGGTCTTGACGATGTTCTTTCCGATATCGTGAATGTCGCCCTTTACCGTGCAGAGGACTACCCGGCCTGCGGAAACTCCGCTGCCGCCGCGCTCGGAAATAGCTTTCTTTATAACGTCAAAAGCCGCCTGCGCCGCTCCCGCCGACTGAATGAGCTGCGGCAGGAATATGGTGCCCTTTTCAAACTTTGCGCCGACGGAATCCAGCGCGGGAATCAGCTTTCCGTTGATTATCTCCATCGGGTCGGTTCCGCCCCCCAGGAGCTTTGCAGCCGCCGCCCCGGATTCTGCCTTGAGTCCTGCGGCTACCGCGTCTGAAATATCCATGTCCGCTGCGACTGGTGCAGCGGGCTTCTTTACCTCGGCACCGTAGTTCTCAATGAAATTCACACCGTGCCTGTCATAGCCGCTCAGCAGCCTGTAAGCCCGCACCGCTCCGGTCATAGAAGCAATATTCGGGTTCATGATGGGCAGAGTAAGACCGTTGTTCATAGCCATTGTGATGAACGTGGAGTTTATAAGCTCCCTGTTAGGCAGGCCGAACGAGATGTTTGATACGCCCAGTACAGTTTTCAGACCAAGCTTTTCAGTCACCATGCGGACCGCTTTCAGGGTCTCGGCTACTCCGTCCTGTTCGGCGGAGGCGGTCAGGGTCAGGCAGTCGATGTACACGTCCTGCTTAGGGATTCCGTACTCCAGAGCGCGGTTCAGTATCTTTTCGGCAATGGCAACGCGCTCCTCGGCGGTCTTGGGTATTCCGCGCTCGTCAAGGGTGAGCCCGACAACCGCCGCGCCGTACTTCTTAACCAGCGGGAGGACGGTGTTCAGCTTCTCCTCCTCGCCGTTGACAGAATTCACTATCGGCTTACCGGAAACAATGCGCAGGGCCGCTTCAAGCACCGGGAGCTCCGTTGTGTCTATCTGGAGCGGAGCGTCCGTCACGGACTGTATCGCGTTCACCGCCGCGATCATCATTTCCTTTTCGTCAATGTCCGGGAGTCCCACGTTTACGTCAAGTATCTCAGCGCCTGCGGAGGTCTGCTCCAGTGCCTGCCGCATGATGTAATCGAGGTCGTGCTTTTTCAGAGCTTCCTTGAACAGCTTCTTTCCGGTAGGGTTGATTCGTTCACCGATTATGCGCACTGTGTCCACCGGGACAACGTTTGATGCACTGCATACCGCCGCAGGGATCTCCGGCTTTGGCATTACGCACTTCTTCCCGCGTATTCTTCCTGCAACCTCGCGGATATAGTCCGGGTTAGTGCCGCAGCAGCCGCCGAGCACCTTTACGCCCATTCCGGCTATCTGCTCCATTACGTCCGCGTATTCCTGCGGCGTTGTGTTGTAGAGGTTGGTTGCCGGGTCGGGAAGTCCCGCATTCGGGCGGATAAGCACCGGCACGCTGCTCCAGCGGAGTATCTCCTCAACGATGGGCAGAGCGTCCTTCGGCCCAAGGGAGCAGTTCATGCCGATAACGTCGGCGCCCATTCCGCTGAGGGTCATAGCCATGGAAGCGGCGCTGCACCCGGTAAATGTGCGCATATTCTGCTCAAAGGACATGGTGCATATCACGGGGAGGTCGGTGTTCTCCTTTGCTGCGAGAAGCGCGGTCTTTATCTCCATGAGGTCGGTCATGGTCTCGATAGCGATGAAGTCGGCTTCCCTGCCGGCGGTCATTACCTCGCGGAACATATCATAAGCTTCGTCCACCGGCATATCTCCGGTGGGGCGGAGCATTCTGCCAAGCGAGCCTATATCCAGACCTACAAGCACATCTGTGCCCTCGGCAGCTTCACGCGCGAGTTTGATTCCCTGCTTAACTATCTCGTCAACGGAATACCTGCTGTTCTGGAGCTTGTGGCGGTTCGCGCCGAATGTGTTCGCATAGATTCCCTGCGCGCCGGCTTCAATATAGCTCCTGTGCACTGAACGGATAAGGTCAGGCTCTGTAAAGTTGAGCTCTTCAGGAAGTCCGCCGAGCTTCAGCCCGTGCTGCTGGAGCACGGAGCCCATCGCTCCGTCCAGCAGTATATGTCCGTCCTTGTTAAGCAGTTCTCTGAATGTCATGTTGTTCTCCTTAATACGCCTTCGCCTGCGTGAAATCCACGGTCTTGTTGAAGGGGTTGTAATATATGTCGGCGTAATCCTCGCCGATGTAGAAATATTCGTTCTTGTAATAAAGCGGAACGAATACTGCGTCATCAATAATGGACTGCTCTGCCTTAGCGTAAAGCTCGGCGCTCTTTGAAAGGTCCGTGGCTCTGCCGGCGCTTGTTATCTGGGAATCAGACGACGTACTGCTGTACCCGGAATAATTCCCGGTGCCGCCCTTTGTGAAGCCCTGTAAATACGCCGAGGGGCTGTTAACGTTACCGGAAAGCTCCTGTACAGCGATCTCGAAATCCCCGGAGGAAAGCCGGGTGTTGAATTCGTCCGTGCTGAGCGTTTCCACCACGCAGTAAAAGCCGAATTCCCTCTGCCATTCCTGCATGATAAGAGAGATCATCGCGCTTGCGGGTGCGTCCTCATGCATGATTATTCGTGCTCCTGAGAATTCAGAAATATCAAGCTCCGGAAGAGCTTTCTGGTATAATTCCCGCGCCTTTTCAGCATTGTATTCCGGTGTGAGCTTTTCTCCGGCGTATTCGCGGTAGGATTTATCGAGCAGAGTGACCTCGCCGGGGACTATCGCATAAGCTATCGCGCTGTCCGGAGCCGCCTCCGCGAACCTGTCGCGGTCTGCCAGCAGCGCCAGAGCCTGCCGGAAATCGGTGCTCCGGAAAAGCCCGTACTCCGTGTTGAACAGAAGCCCGACAGTTATCGCGTCGTACTCCTGTATCGTGTACTTCTTTCCTTTTATCAGCTCGCGCTGTTCCTCGGAAACGGCGATGCAGTTTATCGTGTTGGAAACGAAATCGTCCACGAAATCCTCGTCGCCCTCGATGAAGAAATTGAGCCCGGAGGGGTACACCTTGTTCAGCTCGCTGTACGCGGCATTCCTGCGGAGGATAAGGTGGTTGTTATCGGTTATGGTGTATGGGTCGAAATCCCATGTGCGCAGGTAAAATGCGCCGTTTGACGGGGTCGTTTTGTCCGAAAGTCCATAACGTCCCTGCGAGTCAAGGAAATAATCCTCATTGCAGGGCATTGCGGGAGCCTCCGTAAGGAGCACCGGAAGCCGGGGATTCGGGTACTCCAGCGTTATTGTAAGCTCGTAGTCTCCGTCCGCCTTTACTCCCAGCGCTGAAAAATCCTTTGCAATGCCTCGGTTTATCGCCTGTGAGTTCTTTATACAGAAATATTCCGAAGCGCGGGGGGCTCTGGTCTCCGGGTCAAACAGCCGCTGGAATCCATATACAAAGTCCTGCGCGGTGCATGGAGCCTCGAAGCCCGCTGCGTCAGTCCACTTGTAATCGCTGCTGAGCTTGAATCTGTATGTAAGTCCGTCGTCGCTGACGGTGTAGTCCTCTGCGACCCCAGCCGCAAGGCTCCCGTCCGGTTCGAGCCGGAAGAGTCCGGTGAACATCGCTCTCACTATCAGAAGGGACGCGTCGTCCTTCGCTGTCTGCGGGTCAAGGCTTCCGGGATTGTATGCAATATCATATTTTATAACGCCGTCGCTGCCGTCTTTTTCCATGCAGCCCGACGACGCAGTTATAACGCAGCACAAAGCTGCGGAGAGAATTCCTCTGAACAGCCGGTTCACGGTTAATCCTTTCTTGTCGTATAATTTTAAAGATACATTTCTATTATAGCATTTACCCGGATTTAATTCAACCGTTTTCCGAATTTTTTATTATTACAATTCTGTAACAATTTCCCGCATGAGCATTATCATAGAGTTTCGAACTCCACGGCACAGCCCTGCTTCAGGCTTTCGGGGACGTTTATCAGCCGCTGATTCGTGCTTCCGCGGAATTGCAGGGACAGCGAGCGCTTCGCAATATCGAATCTTCCGTCAACAAGGATATCCAGAATCCCCAGCAGCTTTTTTGTGTACTCTTCGCGCTCGGATTTTTTCAGAAGCTCTTCGAAAGTCCAGCCGCTGTAACACATCAGGCTCTTTGCCGCTTCCTTAAAGCGCTTCCCGAGCACATACAGCGGCTCCGGCTGGCAGAACGGCTCGCCGCCGGAAAACGTGACCCCGCTGCACAGCGGATTTTCCATGCACTGCTCGTAAAGAGCGTCTGTATCGGTCAGCTTTCCGCCGGAAAAATCGTGGGTCTCAGGATTATGGCAACCGTCGCAATGGTGCGGGCAGCCCTGCACGAACACCACAAACCGAAGCCCGGGACCGTCAACTATCGAATCCTCCACAGTTCCCGCTATTCTTATTTCCATGGAAATTCTCCTTTCACAAAAAGCTGAGCGGAGATGTTCTCTCCGCCCAGCAAGAGTTTAAATATGGTCTGCTGTTATTCCTCGGAGGTTCCGTGCTTTACGCGGTCGGATTCCTCGGAGCGCTTTGCGTTATTGAAGCGGTCAAGGGTGCCCACCAGATAACCCGTGATTCGACGGATACGCTCGAATGCGATTTCCTCCTCGTGACGGTGGCAGCAGGGGCACTCATCATCAATGATTCCTGTGAATCCGCAGCAGGGGTCGCGGTCAATCGGGTGGTTTATCGCACCATAGCCGATTCCCTGCTCCTTCATGCAGCGGACTATCTGCTCAAATGCGTCAAGGTTCTTCAGCGGGTCGCCGTCAAGCTCGATGTAGCTGATGTGACCGCCGTTTGTAAGAGCATGGTACGGAGCCTCCAGCTTTATCTTGCGGAATGCGCTGATATTATAATACACCGGGATATGGAAAGAGTTGGTATAGTAATCGCGGTCTGTGATTCCCGGGAGCTCGCCGTATATCTTCTTATCCATGCGGACGAATCTTCCGGAAAGACCCTCTGCCGGGGTAGCAAGGAGGCTGAAATTAAGGTGAGTCCTCTCGCTCTCGTCGTCCATGCGCTTTCTCATTCTGCCGATTATCTCAAGGCCGAGCTTCTGAGCCTCGGGGCTCTCGCCGTGATGAACGCCGATGAGCGCTTTCAGGCACTCGGCAAGGCCGATGAAGCCCATGGAAAGCGTTCCGTGCTTCAGGATTTCCGCAATGCTGTCGTTCTCGGAAAGCTTCTCGGAATCTATCCACACGCCCTGTCCCATGAGGAACGGGAAGTTCTTGACGTGCTTGGAGCACTGTATCCTGAAACGGTGAACAAGCTGGTCAACGACAAGATTCATCATATCGTCAAGGGAAGCATAGAACTTGTCCAGATCTCCGTGAGCCTCAATGGCAAGGCGCGGGAGGTTGATTGTCGTGAAGCTGAGGTTTCCTCTGCCGGTGACTATCTCCCTTGTAGGGTCATAGACATTGCCGATGACGCGGGTACGGCAGCCCATATAGGCAGCCTCTGTGTGGTAATCTCCGGGCTTGTAGTACTGGAGGTTATAGGGTGCATCAATAAACGAGAAATTCGGGAACATACGCTTCGCGGATACCCTTATCGCAAGCTTGAACAGATCGTAGTTCGGGTCTCCGGGGTTATAGTTTACGCCCTCCTTGACCTTAAATATATGTATCGGGAAGATAGGAGTTTCGCCGTTGCCAAGTCCGTGCTCTTCGGCAAGCATTACGTTCCTGATGACCATTCTGCCCTCGGGAGAGGTGTCAGTTCCGTAGTTTATGGAAGAGAACGGATTCTGCGCGCCGGCTCTGGAGTTCATGGTGTTGAGGTTATGTATGAGCGCCTCCATAGCCTGATAGGTCGCGCGGTCTGTTTCGGATTCTGCAAGCTTTTCCGCACGCTCCTGAAGGTGCGAGAAGCCCTCGCCGTACTTCGGGGAGAGAATCTCCCATTCCTTTTCCTTGTAATCATCGTTCTTTTCAAGTCTGGGGTAGAGCCCGGTCTCCTTTTCGATTTCGGAGGCAACAAGCTTCATCTCGTTAAGTACTTCATTGTAGTCCTCAATTCCCAGTGTAAAGCTTACCGCCTTGGCAAGATTGTTGCTGTAAAGGCGCTTAAAGGTCTTTTTAACGCCCTCTGCCATTGCGTAATCAAAAATCGGAACGGACTGACCGCCGTGCTGATCGTTCTGGTTAGACTGAATCGCGATGCAGGCGAGCGCCGCATAGCTGGA
>CALBGD010000467.1 GCA_937893735.1 uncultured Clostridia bacterium
GCGGCGAGCACGGCGGCGACCCGACATCTGTTGAGTTCTGCCACAAGATCGGTCTGGATTATGTATCCTGCTCACCGTTCCGTGTTCCGATCGCTAGACTGGCTGCTGCTCAGGCTGCGCTCAGATAATTGCGGACGCTTAACGGCGTGAAACAATAACACTGGACCCACCTCGGAAACGGGGTGGGTTTTTGTATTGATTTTTTGGGGATTCTATGCTACAATAAAGAAAAATTCACAGGGGGTGCGGCATGGACGGAGAAACCACAATATCCGGATACTCAAAATACGACCCGGAGGCGAAGCGCCGCCGGAAGGTGAATCCGCTGGAGGAGGTCTACCCGCCGCTTCCCGCGAAGAAATACGACGTTATCTACGCCGACCCGCCATGGGATTACGGCGGAAAAATGCAGTACGATAGATCCAGCATGAAGTCGCAGAACGTCGGCTTTGAGAAGAACGTGTTCATCAGCGCGGCGGATTTCAAGTACCCCACGCTGAAACTGTCGGAGCTGAAGCGGCTGGACGTAGCTTCCATAGCCGCAGAGGACTGCATTCTGTTCATGTGGACGACCGGTCCGCAGCTCGCGAATTCCATCGAGCTCGGCGAGGCATGGGGATTCGAGTACAAGACGGTCGCTTTCGTCTGGGACAAGCAGGTGCACAACCCCGGGAGGTACACCCTCTCGCAGACGGAATTCGTGCTGGCGTTCCGGCGGGGGAGATTCCCGGCGCCGCGCGGCGCAAGGAACGTCCGGCAGCTTGTATCAGTCCGCCGGGGGGAGCACAGCGAGAAGCCTGCGGAGGTCATAAACGGCATAACGGAGATGTTTCCGCAGCAGGAAAAGATAGAGCTTTTCGCGCGGAAGAGCTTCCCGGGCTGGGATAACTGGGGACTGGAGATTCCCGGAAGCCGCATGGAGATACTGTCCCGGGGTGAAATCGGCACATAATATATCAGGCGCACAGAAATGAACTCTGTGCGCCTTGTTCATATTGACAGCTTTGGTGAACCGTGGTATACTTGTATCATAAACCACGGGAGGTGTTTATATGAAAAAGTGGCTTGACGAGGAATACGAGTTTGAAATCGAGGTAACCGGATATCTGCGCGGTGATAAGCCGGAGCACTACTGCCGCAACGGCGAGGAGGTAGGCGACAAATACACCTGCACCTACGGCTGCCCGGTGAACTCGCAGGGGCAGGGAATATGCCCGAAGCTCATGATGGTGATGTTCCCGGTGATGGAGGCGGTCCGCAGCGGCGGCGACCTCCGGAATCTGGGCGGGGAGGACAGGTACACGAAAACGATAGTCTGTCCGGACGGCTGCGTGATTTTCCGGCTGACCGCGAAGCCCACAGGAAAACCGAACTGCTTCCGGGGAAATATGTTTGGCTGAGGAGGAGCTATGAGCGATATACAGCGTTTTGACGTAAACGAGGAGTGGGCGCACTCCGGCATGATAAAGGCAGGGGATTTCTGCTTCCTGAACTACTGCGTCGGTAATATCGGCGGCACGATAGAGGAGCAGGTAAACGGCGCGCTTGACGAGATGGAAAGGCGGCTCGCGCTTGTGGGGCTCACCCTCGAAAATGTGGTGCAGATGGACTGCCTTTTCCGAGACGTGTGGAATATCCCGGTGATGGAGAAGGTCATAAAACAGCGCTTCAATGGAAAGTACCCGGTGCGCAAGTCAATACAGACGGAATTTGCGCACATCGGCGGCGAGGGCGGACTACTGTTTCAGGCGGACGCCGTAGCCTACTGTGGGAAATAAAAAATAAAGGCACCGAAAACCGGTGCCTTTAACGTTAATATGTAATTACCGCCACGGAAATATCGTCCCGGCTTCCTGCCCGGGAGCGCTCCCGGAGGTGCTTTTCCAGCGCCGGAAGTTCCTGCTGTGAAAGCGCGGCTGTCCTGCCGCAGAAGCTCAGAAAATCGTCACGGCTGACGAACGAGTTTATCAGCCCGTCACTGGAGAGCGCGATGTGCGAGAAGCCGCCCTCCCGCCAGAAGCTGCGGAAGCTGTTTATCGCGTCGCAGTCG
>CALBGD010000468.1 GCA_937893735.1 uncultured Clostridia bacterium
TGGTCGGCGATAATATGACCTCAAACGCCGAGAAGCAGCCGAGATACGCAGTCTACATAAACGGCAAGCGGACCATGGACGAGCTCATGGACGCTCCCGAAAAGACCGTTACAGTATTCACAGCGGACGAGCCTGCTGAAACAACAGTCAAGCTGCTGAAGCTCTCTGAGGCTCAGGAATCCACCATGGGGATCAAGAACATAGCTGTTACTTCCGTTGGCGGACTCACCCCCACGGCTGAAAAGAAGCTCAAGATAGAGTTCATCGGCGACTCCATAACCTGCGGCTACGGCGTTGACGACGAGGATCGCGACCACCACTTCAAGTGCTCCACCGAGGACGCCACCAAGGCATACGCGTACAAGACCGCGCAGGCTCTGGACGCTGATTACAGCCTTGTTTCGTACAGCGGCAACGGAATAATTTCCGGCTACACCAACGACGGCAAGAAGGTAACGGCGCAGCAGGTTCCGGCGGTTTACACCAAGTTCGCGAAGAGCTGGGGGAACTACAACGGCACGTTCAACGTTTCCGACCTCGACTGGGATTTCAGCAAGTTTCAGCCGGATTTTGTGGTGATCAACCTCGGAACTAATGACGCAAGCTATACCAAGGGCAACAAGGAAAAGGTGCTGGAATACGTTGACGCCTACGCCGAGTTCCTCAAGGTAGTACGCGAAAACAATCCGAACGCCCATATTATATGCTCCCTCGGCGTAATGGGAACAGACCTGATGGTCGGCGTAAAGAAGGCGGCCGAGAAGTACACCGAAGAGACCGGAGATAAAAATATTTCCACATTCCAGTTCAAGGTACAGGACGGAAATACAAACGGCTACGCAGCCGACTGGCACCCCACCGCAAAGACCCACGACATCGCGGCGGCTGACCTCACAGAATACATCAAGTCGCTCATGTAAAGTTGTGAATTTCTGAATCATAAACAAAAGGCAAAGCAGCTTAAAATCCGCTTTGCCTTTTTTTGTTTGTTCAGCCTTTTGAAATCCGTCCCGCGAAGCGGGACACATTAATTCCGAATTCCGAATTATGAATTCCGAATTAAGTTAGTTCTTGCTCTTGATGTACTCGTCCATTGCCTTTGCAGCGGTCTTTCCTGCGCCCATTGCGAGGATAACGGTAGCTGCGCCGGTAACTGCGTCGCCGCCTGCGAATACGCCCTCACGGGAGGTCTGACCGTTCTCGTCTGCGATGAAGCAGCCGTGCTTGTTGGTATCCAGTCCCTTGGTGGTGTTTCTGATGAGCGGGTTCGGGGAAGTACCGATGGACATAACTACGCAGTCAACATCGAGAACGAACTCGCTGTTCGGCTTCTCAACAGGTCTGCGGCGGCCGGAAGCGTCAGGCTCACCGAGCTCCATCTCAACACACTTCATTCCGGTAACGAACTTGTGCTCGTTTCCGAGGATCTCGACAGGGTTGTTAAGGGTCTTGAAGATGATGCCCTCTTCCATTGCGTGCTCTACTTCTTCCTTACGGGCAGGCATTTCTTCAAGTCCGCGGCGGTATACTATGTATACGTTCTCTGCGCCAAGGCGCTTTGCGCAGCGTGCAGCGTCCATTGCAACGTTACCGCCGCCGACAACTGCTACGTTGGTGTTCTTCTTGATAGGAGTATCACTTTCGGGCTTGTAAGCCTTCATGAGGTTAACTCTGGTGAGGAACTCGTTAGCGGAATATACGCCCTTGAAATTCTCGCCGGGGATATTCATGAATCTCGGCAGACCAGCGCCGGAACCGATGAAGACAGCCTCGAAGCCCTGCTCGAAGAGCTCATCGACCTCGATGGTGCGTCCGACTACAACGTTGGTGTTTACCTTAACGCCCATAGCGATGAGGTTGTCTACCTCGTGCTGAACGATGGACTTCGGAAGTCTGAACTCAGGAATACCGTAAACGAGAACGCCGCCTGCAAGGTGGAGCGCCTCAAATACTGTAACATCGTAGCCCATCTTAGCGAGGTCGCCTGCGCAGGTAAGACCGGAGGGGCCTGCACCGATGATAGCTACCTTGTGTCCGTTGGGAGCGGGAACAGCGGGAGCCTCAGTAGAGTGTGCATTGTGCCAGTCGGCAACGAATCTCTCAAGTCTGCCGATAGCGACCGGCTCGCCCTTGATTCCGCGAACGCACTTGCTCTCGCACTGTGTTTCCTGCGGACATACACGGCCGCAGACAGCAGGCAGGGAGCTGGACTGGTGGATTATCTGATAAGCGCCTTCGAAATCGCGCTCCTTTATCTTAGCG
>CALBGD010000469.1 GCA_937893735.1 uncultured Clostridia bacterium
CATCGCTGAGGTCCAGCGGTATCTCAAGGAAGTGGTCGGTGAACGTGGTGTTCTGCTCGCTGTCGAGGACCTCCAGCATAGCGGAAGCCGGGTCGCCCTTGTAGTCGCTGCCCATCTTGTCGATTTCGTCCAGCAGCAGCACGGGGTTCATGCTCTTCGCCTGCTTCAGCGCCGCCGCAATACGTCCGGGCATAGCGCCGATGTAGGTCTTTCTGTGACCGCGTATCTCGGCTTCATCATGGACTCCGCCGAGGGAAATTCTTGCGTAATTCCTGCCGAGGGCGGTGGCAATGGACTTTCCGATGGAGGTCTTGCCGACTCCGGGAGGGCCATACAGGCAGATTATCTGCCCCTTTACATCGGGAGCCAGGGCGCGCACGGAGATTATCTCAGTGATACGCTCCTTGACCTTTTTCAGCCCGTAGTGATCCTTGTCGAGCTGCTTCTGGACCTTGTCTATGTCCAGTCTTGATGTTCCACGGGAGCTCGAGGACAGTATCAAGGTAGCCGCGTATAACGCCGGCTTCCTGAGATGAATAGGACATCTTCACCAGCTTCTGCGCCTCGCCTATAAGCTTTTCTGTTATCTCATCGGAGAGATTCAGCGCCCTGATTTTCTCTATGTAGCTGTCCGCTTCCTCCTGAGGATTGTCGCCCTCGCCGAGCTGCCTGTAAATCGCGCGGAGCTGTTCGCGCAGGTAATATTCGCGCTGGTTCTTATCGACTTGCTCCTTTACCTGCTCCTGAATGTCTATCTCGGTCTCGATTATTTCGATCTCGCTTTCGAGCATTGCAATCAGCATTTTCACGCGGCGGAGGAGTCCGTTTGCCTCAAGCAGAGCCTGCTTGTCCTCGACCTTCAGAACTACGTTGAAAACTACCTTTTCAAACAGCTCGCCGAGGTTTTCTTCGCTCATAATGCCCTCAAAGAGCTCGCGCGGCATTCTCGGGGAGACCTGCGCGTATTCTGCAAAAACGTTTTTCAGTGTGCGGAGAGCCGCTGCGGCTGTGCTGTCGGAAATAGGCGCGGTACGCTGAGGAAGCTCCTTTACCTCGAATTCAAGATAATCCTTGCCGCCGGTCTGCTTTACGCGTTTTGCGCGGGTCAGACCCTCGACAAGCACTCTTGTGGAGCCGTCCGGCGTGGTGAGGAGCTGGCGCACCTCTGCGATAACGCCGACCTCATACATATCGGAAAGCTCAGGGTCGGTTACTGCCGCGTCCTTCTGTGCGACCAGAAAAATTCGTCCGGAGCCCTCCGCGGCAGTTTTGAGCGCGTTCACTGAGCGCTCCCTGCCCACGTCGAAATGCAGCACCATTGACGGAAATACGACCAGACCCCGCAGGGAAATAGCAGGGATAATTTCATTTGCGGTCTTCTTTGCTGTGATTTTTTCTGTACTCATATATCAAATTCCCCTTTCTCTTGTACTATTAGTAATGCTAGTAGTAGCATATATTATATATCATCTGTCGGAAAAAAGCAAGTCCTTAATTATGCCTAATGTGACACAATTTAGCGTAATTCAATGAAAAATAAGTGAAAATATCAGATAAAGCACCGGCTGATGGAGCACATATATCCAGATAGTGTATCGTCCCACGGTCGCCAGCCACCTGATGTGGGTGGGATAACAGAACTTCGGGAGCCTGCCGCCCTTGGCGATTATGCCGAAATAGCTCCCCGCGATGAACAGGAAGAACCACGGCAGCATTGGAAAGTAATCCGAAGAAGCAAAGTACGCGTCATGGAGCCCCAGCGGGAACAGCACGCCCACATTATAAGCCTGCATAGGCAGATGGAGCTGAAACAGCCCGGGTATCCCGATATATCCGGTGGTGAGAATCCCGCTGACATAGGTGAGCTGTACATTCATGGTCAGCACGAAAAGCAGTACGCTCGCCGCAATGCCTACCCATGACGGAAGCAGGTCGAACAGCTTCTGACCCAGCCCGAACAATATCATGCTGATTCCAAGGAAGTGCAGTATGCCGAACATAATAGTGCCGCTGGTAAAGAACGGCATAATGAACGTCATCATCATTCCGATGAGAAAGCACTGCGCGCCGCGCTTGATGTTGTTGGAGGAATACCGGCAGACCGTTCCGGAAATGAATATGAACATTCCCGCGAAAATATCCCTGATAACATCGAACCAGCTGTCAAAGAACACCGGAACGTCCAGCCCGAATATGTATTTCAGGTCGTACATGGCGTGATATACCACCATGCAGATTATGGCAAAGCCCCTTATTTCATCTAGGATACCAACGCGCCCTGCGCCGGATTTTTTCTGCGTATTTTCCATTTCCCGTACCTCTTATGTGTGGTCGTTTGTGCAACATCTATGACATTATAGCATAAATCTGAGAAAATTACAAGAACAACTTGAACAGTTTTGGATTTTGTGGTACAATATAATTTGAAATTTCGATAGAACGCGAGGAAAAACGATGAAATATACCGAGATAGGCGGGGTCAGGATAGAAAAGACCGCCGCGCTTGCCCCGATGGCGAGCGTTGCCGACCGCGCCTACCGTCAGATGGCTAAGGAATACGGAGCCGCTTATGTAGTCGGCGAAATGGCGAGCTGCAAGGGGCTCTGCTACAACGACAGGAAAACTGCGGAGCTGCTTTCAGTGACTCCGGAGGAGCGCCCGATGGCTGTCCAGCTTTTCGGCGCCGAGCCGGAATTCATGGCGGCGGCAGTTAAGATAGCCGAGAAATTCCAGCCGGACATAATCGACATAAACTCCGGCTGCCCCATGCCGAAGATAGTTTCCGGGGGCGCGGGCAGCGCGCTGATGAAAACCCCGGAGCTTTTCGGGGAGGTAGTCCGCGCGGCGGTGGAAGCCGCTTCCGTGCCGGTGACGGTGAAGATACGCGCCGGCTGGGACGAAAACAGCATAAACGCCGTCCAGATGGCTCAGATAGCGGAGCAGAGCGGCGCGGCGGCAGTCGCAGTTCACGGACGGACAAAAACGCAGCTCTATTCCGGAAAGGCTGACTGGGACGTTATCCGCGCCGTAAAGCAGGCGGTGAGCATTCCGGTGATAGGCAACGGCGACGTATCCACCCCTGAGCTATGCCGCGAGATGTACGAATACACCGGCTGCGACCTTGTTATGGTCGGCAGGGGGAGCTACGGCAGACCGTGGCTTTTCCGGCAGATACGCGAGCATCTTGAAACCGGGAGCTATTCCCCCGACCCCTCACCGGAGGAGCGCCTTGAAATAATGCGGCGTCATATCCGGCTGATAGTGTCCGACAAGGGCGAAAAAATCGGCATCAAG
>CALBGD010000470.1 GCA_937893735.1 uncultured Clostridia bacterium
GGCTTCATAGATTCCGAACGTCAGCCCGTGGAGATAACGGACGACTGCCCCGGCGACTATGACGAGCGCGTGATGATGGGACTGCGTATCTACGAGGGGATCCCGGAGGAGCTTTACAAGCCGATAGAATCCGCGCTTCGGCTTATTCCGGCAGAGTATTACAGGCTGGAAAACGGCAGGCTCAGGCTCACCGGAAAGGGCTTTCCGGTGTATAACTACATCGTGTCGCTGCTGTTGGCGCACAGGGAGGAATCATGAGAAGAAAAGACCGCGAAATAACCGATGAAGCAAAAATAGACGAGGTGATCTCCCGCTGCCACTGCTGCCGTCTGGGCTTCAACGACAGCGGAGAGGTGTATATAGTTCCGCTGAACTTCGGCTTTGTAAAGCGCGACGGAAAGCGATTCTTCTACTTCCACAGCGCTAAGGAGGGCAGGAAGATAGACCTCATCAATGAAGGCTGCGAAGTCGGCTTTGAGATGGACTGCGGCTATGAGCTGCACCCGGGGGAGTCCCCCTGCGACTGCTACGCTGAATTCAGCAGCGTTATCGGCACTGGAAAAGTCGAGGTGATCACCGACGCTGACGAAAAGATACTAGGTCTGCAAAGCCTGATGAAGCAGGCGGCGGGGCGCGAAAACTGCGAATTCCGCCCGGAAATGCTGAACGCTGTCTGCGTTTTCCGGCTGGAGGTAAACAAATTATCCTGCAAAGTTCATTTATAAGGAGAAAAGATATGGCATACACGATAGAAAAGGGAAAGAAGCTTATCCCGGCGGATTCCGGCTGTTTTCAGTACGTCGGCAGAATAGATTTCGACGACCCGAAGCGCCCGGTCATGACATGGCCCGCAACCTATGCTGACGTGAATTTCACTGGCACCAGCGCGGCGGTAGTCCTGAAGAACATCAACTTTCAGGACGACACGCACTTTGCCGTTATAGTAGACGGAGTGATGAAGAAGATAACCCTCCCGAAAACCCGCGAGGACGAGCTTTACATTGCCGCCGAGGGGCTCGAGGACAAGCCGCATACCCTCCGCATACTGAAAACCCTGGCCTCCCACAACTACCTTGAATTCGTGGGAATAGTGGTTGACGAAAACGCGGAGGTCACAAACCCGGCTCACAAGTACGATATGAAGCTTGAGGTCTACGGCGACAGCGTTTCCGCAGGCGAGGTGACGGAGGCTATTTACTACGAGGGTCAGTGCGACCCGGCTGACCACCGCAACCGTCTGGACAATTCCGCTTTCAGCTATCCCTATAAGCTGGCAAAGAAACTCAACGCGGAGCTCCACGACATCGCACAGGGCGGTATCGCGCTGCTGGACGGCACGGGATATTTCTGCTCCGACCAGCTCACAGGAATGGAAAGCTGCTACGACAAGATAGAGTTCACGCCCTACGCCGACAGAAAGACATGGGATTTCTCAAAGTGGACGGCTGAAGCGGTAATAATCGCAATCGGTCAGAACGACGCCAACCCCGAACCTGAGCGCATAAAGGAGCCCGGCTACCGCCGTATGTGGAAGGACAACTACATAAAGCTGCTCCGCACGCTGATGGAAAAGTACCCTGAGGCAAAGTTTGTGCTTATCCTGACGATACTGGGACACGACCACACATGGGACGACGCCCTCGAGGAGATAGCACAGGAAATGAACTCCGACAGAGTATCGCACTTCATGTTCCGCCGCACCGGCTGCGGCACCAACGGACACCCCCGCGCCACCGAGCAGGAGGAAATGGCGGGAGAGCTTTACAGCTACTTCAAGGAGCATATCTTAAATTAAAAACAAAAGGCTGGCGATTTTTTCGTCAGCCTGTATTTTCGACAAAAAAGGCGCTGTGTTGCATATCACAGCGCCTTGATTATTTTATGATCAGAAACCGGTGGAGTAGTTCGGAGCTTCCTTGGTGATCTGGATATCGTGCGGGTGAGACTCTCTCAGACCTGCGCCGGTTATGCGCACGAACTCTGCGCGCTCCTGAAGATCCGGAATTGTCGGGCAGCCGCAGTAGCCCATACCGGAGCGGATACCGCCCACAAGCTGGAAGATGGTATCAGCAACGACTCCCTTGTAAGGTACACGGCCCTCAACGCCCTCCGGAACGAGCTTCTTGCTCTTATCCTGGAAGTAGCGGTCAGCTGAGCCCTTCTTCATTGCGGCAAGGCTTCCCATGCCTCTGTATACCTTGAAGCTTCTGCCCTGATAGATCTCGACATCGCCGGGAGCCTCCTCGCAGCCTGCCAGCAGGGAGCCGAGCATTACGCAGTTAGCGCCTGCCGCAAGAGCCTTGACGATATCGCCGGAGAACTTGATTCCGCCGTCTGCGATCACCGGAACGCCGTACTTTGCAGCCGCACAAGCGCAGTCGTAAACCGCTGTGATCTGCGGAACGCCGATACCTGCAACGATTCTTGTGGTGCAGATGGAGCCGGGGCCGATACCTACCTTAACGGCGTCAGCGCCAGCCTTTATAAGATCCTCGGCAGCAGCGCCTGTCGCTACGTTTCCTGCGATGATGACTGCATTCGGGAATGCGTTCTTTATCTTGTCGAGAGTGGTCATGATGTTCTTGCTGTGGCCGTGCGCGGAATCCAGAACCAGTACGTCAGCCTGTGCCTTCAGCAGTGCGCCTGCTCTGTCGAGCACGTCCGGTGTGATGCCGATAGCGGCGCCGCAGAGAAGTCTGCCGGCTGCGTCACGCGCGGTGTTCGGGTACTGTACGCTCTTCTCGATATCCTTGATGGTGATGAGTCCCTTGAGGAAGCCGTTCTCGTCAACCAGCGGGAGCTTCTCGATCTTGTGCTGTCTGAGTATCTCCTGAGCCTGCGGAAGGGTCGTGCCTACCGGAGCGGTAACGAGGTTCTCCTTGGTCATTACCTCGCCGATCTTCTGGTTGTAGTCAGTGATGAAGCGGAGGTCACGGTTAGTGAGGATACCCACGAGCTTACCGTTTTCGACCACCGGCACACCGGAGATCTTGTACTTACCCATAAGGGCGTCTGCGTCAAACACGCTGTCCTGCGGAGAAAGGAAGAACGGATTTACGATAACGCCGTTCTCGGAACGCTTTACCTTATCCACCTCGTCAACCTGCTGCTCAATGCTCATGTTCTTGTGGATAATACCGATACCGCCCTCGCGCGCGATAGCGATAGCCATGCGGCTCTCGGTAACTGTATCCATCGCGGAGGTCATTATCGGGGTGTTGAGCTTGATGTTCTTGGTGAGATTGGTCTTGAGATCGATCATGTTCGGGGTAACATCGCTCTTCGCCGGAATAAGAAGAACATCGTCAAAAGTAAGCCCCTCCTTGACAAATTTCTCGTTGTAATTGCAGTTCAGCATAATTGATAGATCCTCACTTTCTTCATCTTCGACCTGCGGCGGCGCAGGTTTTTCCTTCCTGCCGGATTCCTTTTTTCTGGGATTTCTGTTCGTATAACGAAAAAAGCCGCTGAATACACTAACGTATCATGGGCTTTTATCTGCCGGAGGCATTCTAAGATATATTATAAATATTATAGCACTAAAGCTCTTTTTTTTCAAGCATTACCGCGGAGAAAAATAAACAAATATGTTCGCGGATTATGCTCCGATTTAGGAAAATTTCACGCTTTCCCTGAAAATTCGAAAAAAAATCCCGCCAGCTTATTGACGAAAAAAGATATTTATTATAGAATATATGTGTATGGCTGAATAATGCCTGTAAAAAGTTGTATAATTGTAAAGGAAATGATGATATGATAAAGACCTCCGCGTCGCTGCTGGCGTGCGACCTCGCGAATATTTCCGGGGAGCTCGCAAGGTGCAGGACTGCCGGTGTTGACTGGATACATTTCGACGTTATGGACGGCGCATTCGTTGAGCAGATAACCTACGGAAGCCCCGTGCTGAAATGCGTCCGCGCGGCGACAGATATGTTCCTTGACGTCCACCTGATGGTGAACGACCCCGCCTCGCAGATAAAATTCTTTGCAGAGGCAGGCGCCGACCTGATAGATTTCCACATCGAGAGCCTCAGCGACCCCGAAGCCACCCTGCGCGACATACGCTCCTGCGGGATAAAGTCCGCGATAGCAGTGAAGCCGGGGACCCCGATAGAATCCGTTTACCCATACCTTGAACTGTGCGATATGGTTCTCGTTATGACCGTTGAACCGGGCTACGGCGGACAGGCTTTCATTCCTGAAACGCTGGAGAAGATACGCGCCCTCAGAAAGACCGCCGACGAGCGCGGGCTCGCTTCCCTCGACATCGAAGTCGACGGCGGCATAAACGCAAAGACCGCCCCCCTCGTTAAGGAGGCGGGCGCGAACGTACTCGTTGCCGGAACCGGGCTGTTCAAAGCTCCGGATATGGCACAGGCAGACATACAGCTCAAATCGCAGAAAGGAGAAGCATGATCACCCCGATCACCCAGCGCGATCCGCGCAAGCTGTATCTGGAGCGATTCGTGTTCATGGCGGCGCTGCTTATCCCGGCGATATTCCGCGGAGGATTCAGACCGCTGGTGGTGTGCGTTATCTGCATTCTGTTCTGTATGCTCACCGACTGGATCTGCTGTAAGATACGCAGAATAAAATACGATATATCCGACCCCGCAGTGTGGTTCTGGGGGCTTACTGCAGCTATGCTCATGCCCTCCGGAGTTCCCCATGCGATAGCGGGACTCGCCGCTGTCATCTGCATTGCTGTCGGCAAGCATATATTCGGCGGAAACGACAACCTCGTGTTCTCGCCGCCCGCAATAGCCATCGCATTCCTTACGATATGCTATCCAAGCTCCATGCTGTATTTCCCGAAAGCCGGGGAAGTCATACCGATGTTCGGCGAATACGAGGGTTCCCTTGCCCGCTCGATAGAATACACGATGAAGCTCGGCACGGTGCCGACCCAGCAGCCGCTGGACATTCTCCTCGGAAATGTGCCCGGAGCGATAGGCGCGGTGAATATCCTGATAATCGCAGTCATCGGGATATGTATGCTGATAAAGCACAGCACAAGCTTCACTGCCGTGATATCCTGCCTTGCCTCGGTATGCGCTATTTCGGCGCTTTATCCGCGGGTTGACACGACCCCGCTGATGTCCGTTTTCTATGAGCTCTCAAGCGGCTGTATGCTGTTCGGAATAATCTTCATGTCGGCGGAGCCCTACCTCCTGCCGAAACGCCGCGCCGCAAGAGTTATCTACGGAATAGTGCTCGGCTACACGGCTATGATGTTCCGGTATTTCGGTCAGGTGGAGAACAGCTTTGTTTTCGCACTGCTGATAACGAACGCGCTTTCCGGCTGTTTCGACACCATCGTTGAGAATATCCTCTACTGGAAGCGCAACTATATCAGCTCCTTCGAGGGCAGCAAGACCCGCGCGCAGAAGGGCGAAATAAAGCTCACCGACACACAGGAGATAGAACTCCCGAAGAAGTACCGCTACAACACCCCGCCCATAATCGGAAAGGTGAAGAAGCAGAAGCGCCGCCCGGCGCCGGCAGAAAAGGAGGACTCACGCAATGATAAATAAGCCCTCCATAAAAGTCAGCCCTGACGGACTGTTCCGCCAGAATATCGTACTGATGAGCGGACTTGTCACCGCCCCCATCATAGTAGCGGCGACAACGTTCGAACACGCCCTGATACTCACGCTGAGCTTCCTGCTGATATCGTATACCTCGATACTTATCTGCCGGTTCATTCCCCGGAAGATAGTCTATACCGTGCGCATACTGCTTTACGCGGCTGTGGCTGCGGTGATGTACATTCCGACGGCGCTGCTGCTGCACGCGCTGTTCCCCGCCGCGACCTCCGAGATATCCATTTATATCGCGATAATCGTGGTGAACTCCCTTCTCCTCGCAAAGACGGAGAGCCGGTTCTACCTCATGCCCTACGGCGAGATGGCGCTTGACGCGCTGGTTTACGTCCTCGGCTATGCTGTTGCGGCGTTCGCCGTGGGAATGATAAGAGAGTTCCTCGCGTTCGGCTCGCTGTTCGGCCTCAGGGTCTGCGACCCCATAATGCCGGCGGCGAAAACTCCGTTCTTCGGGTTCATACTGCTAGGTATCCTCGCGGCTGTCTGCCGTGCGATAACCACACGCCGCCGCAGGCGCGCAGAACGCGCCGAGGCTATCCGGAAGGGGGCGGAGTGATGGAGATATTCAGCCGCATAGTCACCGCCGCAATGCTGTCAGTATTCGTGCAGAACGCGATATTCGACCGCGCATTCGGAAGCAACGTCGCGATATACGCCTCCCGCAGGAACGGCACGGTGATTGGCTTTACGCTGGGAATAACCGCGATGACCACCATCGCCAGCGCGATATCCTTCTTAGTGGATCAGGCGCTCCTGCCGACTGAATTCGGCTGGCTGTTCATGCCGCTGATTTATGTCGCGATAATCAGCGCGCTGTATCTCGCCGGGCTTCTCCTGATGTGGAGGGTGTTCCCGAAGCTGTTCAGGAGGATAAAAAAGTACGTCCACCTGACGATATTCAACTGCACAGTTATCGGCGCGCTGTTTCTGAACTCCAACTTCGGAAGCGATATCTGGTCTTACATCGGATACGGCTTCGGAACCGGCATCGGATTCTTTCTTGCCTGCTTCCTGCTGAACATCGCCCGGAATAAGCTGGACAGCGAAAAGATTCCAAAGGTTTTCCGGGGCTACCCGATAATGCTTGTTTACATCGGCGTGATCTCACTGGCGTTCTACGCGCTGGCGGGATACACCGTGGATTTCTGACACACATTCCACATAACAGTTCAACGGAGATATCATGAAAAACAAGAAAATCAAGATAAAGCACAGAAAATACAGTCTGTATCAGCGCAAGCGGAGCAAAAGCAGAAAGGTGCTCACAGTTCTGCTGATGGTGGTGCTGGTCGCAGGACTCTGCGTCCTCGGCTACGGACTGGGGCGCCCGCTGGTGAACTACTTCCAGAACCGCGGGAACGAATCCCAGACAAGCTCCGCGTGGACGCCGCCGTCATCTGCGGAAATAAACCCCTCCGCCGAGGGAACATCTGACAACAAGTCCACCGCCGAGGCGACAAAGGAGCCCACGCAGGAGGCGCAGGAGCAGAAGCCGGTAAGCGCGTTTATCCTGCCGGAAAGCGCCCTCGCAAGCTCCGACACGCTTAACAGCGCCCTTGCCGCCGCAAAGAACGGAGGCTACACTGACATCACCGTGACCCTCAAGGACGATATCGGAAGCTTCCTTTACAAGACTGGTATCGACGGAATACCCGAGACCCAGATAACCGGAAGCCTGACCGCAAAGCAGATAGCCGACATCATCACAAAGGCGGGATTCACTCCGAGAGCGCGGATAAGCACCCTGCTCGACCGCACCTCCCAGGCATTCGGCGGGGAGAACGTATGCTACATGATAGCAGACGGCGGAATATGGCACGACTACTATGTTGACAAGGGAGGAAAATCATGGCTCGACCCGTTTGAGGACGCCACCGCAAAGTATCTCTCAGCGATAACCACCGAAATAAGCGGCGCCGGATTCAAGAGCGTGATCCTCGCCAACATGAGATATCCCGCGTTCAACCAGCAGGATTACACGAACTTCCTGCGCCAGCTCAATATTTCCGACGACGCGGCGCGCCTTGAAGCGCTCTGGAATATCGCGGACGCCTGCATCGCCGCTGCGAAGCCCTCCGGCGCTGAAATATCCATCGAGTTAAGCAGCGCGGACCTTCTGGCGGACGAAAAGGCGCTCACCTCCGCCGAGATAACCGGAAACAAGGCGAAGCTGAAAAACACCGTGCTCCTGATAGACTACACCCCGGAGGATAACGCGAACTACGCCAGCACAAAGGCGTTCATCGGAAAGCTCTCCGTGATGTATTCCGGACAGAGCTTCGCGGTAAGGCTCCAGACCGCCGGATTCTCCGCAGACGCGCTTGCGGACGTGCGCAGGGCTTTCACCGACTCCGGGATCACAATTCTTTCTGAATAATCGGTGAAAATTTTGTCAGCCTACTTGATTTATCAACCGGTTTAGGTTATAATAGTAAAGGTAAAATAATAATTTTCCGCTGTATAGCGGTAAAAACATGGAGGACAACTAATGGTTTCTACACTCGCTATCATAAGCACTGCCGCTTCCGGCACGACAAACGCGGCGGGCGTTGGCAGTATGCTTACAATGCTCATTCCGCTGGCGCTCATCATTCTGTTTTTCTGGCTGTTCATTATCCGCCCGGAGAAGAAGCGCAACAAGGAAATGCAGGATATGCTCAGCAACATTCAGGTCGCTGACGAGGTAATCACAAACGGCGGCATTATCGGACGCGTTCTTTCCGTAAAGGAGGACACCGTTCTCATCGAGACAGGAAGCGACCGCACAAAGATCCGCGTGCTGAGATCCGCTATCGCAAAGAACAACACCGTTCATGAGGCTCCCGCTGAGGCTGCTCCCGCAAAGAAGAAAAAGGGCAAGGACGACAAGCCCGCTGAGATCAAGTAAATTAAGGTTTACAAAAAAATCCCTCTTCATCACGAAGAGGGATTTTTTCATAGTAGGGGAGGGGCAAGCCCCTCCCGCTTTCATTGCGGCGCGTCCTGCGTTCTGTCGGTCAACCCCTCCGGCACTTTGTGCCCCCTCCCCCACTGGGGGGAGACACACTTTGGG
>CALBGD010000471.1 GCA_937893735.1 uncultured Clostridia bacterium
AAAGCGATGAATCCATGCTGCATTCCACATCGGCAAGCTGCTGACGTACGCTTTTAACATCGCCACACGGCTTTCCTTCAAGATAGTCTACACAGTTTCTGATGTCCATTCTGCCCTCGCCGTCCGCTCTGATGTACGTTTCCATTCTCTCGGCTGTATAAAAATCGGACTCCGGGTGGTTGGCAATGGCAAGAATAGCACGTTCCGCGCCGACTTTCATGCTCGGTGCGATTTCATGAATGATTGCGTCAGACGCAAATTCTATCGCCCTGAGTGCCTTGGCCTTTGTTGTCCAGCGGCTCTTGTCAATGCTCGTCATATCTATATTGTTGACTGCGTTCATGTAAGCAGAATAGTCGTTGTTGAACTTCTCCGGAGTGATACCCTGCTCGTCGGCGGCAAGGCACCGTTCGCCTATCTGCTCCTGACTTTCCGGGGATTTGATTATCCCAAGAGATTTCCCTAGGGATACGACACTTTCAGCGACCCTGCATACTGCTGAAACAGTGGTGCAGACGGCACATACTACGCTTACGACAGTTGATATAATAGCCAAAACACTCATTGTAATTTTCCTTTCCCAATCATATTATTAGTTTCAGTTTCTCTACAAGGCCGGCAATAGGTCCGTTATCCTGCATGTGGTTCTCAAAAAAACGTGTGAAGAATTCAGGCATTTCACAGAGAGTGCTCTGTATTATGGAAAAATCCTTCATCATTGCACCATTACGAATCATTACTCGCCAGACATATTCAGTCCACACCCTTTCCTGGCTCAGCCCGGACTCTTCGGAAACTTTTTTCAGGACCTCCTCCGTGGTTCTGATCATGTCACGAAACATTTCCGAACACGCGGAGTCCTCATTCGGCGCCAGTTTGATTATCTTTTCTACACAGCCACCCATCTCATCATTGTATCTGTCCAGGATATATCGCTGCTCCGCGCTGATCCTGTTGAAGTAACAGGAATCCGCAATCAGAGCGTCATTCTGTTTCCGCATTCTTTTAAACAGATTGGAAAGTTCCTGGTCTGACACTTCAGCCGATGTGTCTGTGCAGCTTTCAATTCTGATATGAACTGGTCTGTCCACATTATCGGAGAACATTATGACTTCACCGGGTCTTAACGATGACAGATACATCTGCTGCTTCTCATCCATCATCATTGCATCACCGGTGGATTTCTTGTCATCTGCCGCAAAAAGCCGGTGGATCAGCTTGGTGTTCGTATTTTTCAACACGTCGGGGGCCAGCTTATTCGGTATCTGATCCGCAATTACCAGCGCTTCGCCATATTTACGCACCTCCGCCAGTAAATCCGTGAAACTGTCTACAGCCGCGCGTTTCGCCATGCTGTCGCTTCCGTCCGTTCTTGCCAGAAGCCTGTGAGCCTCTTCCACAAGCGTGATATGCCTGAATCCCGGATCCCGGTGATGCCGTATCTTCAGGCATTCGGAAAGCCTTGACATTATGAGTCCCATAACGAACGACTTGTCATTGCCGGAGCGCAGCTCCTCAAGTTCAAATACGACTTTCCTGTCCAGCAGCGCTCCGAAATCGACAGATTTCCGGCAATTGAGCATACAGCCCTTGGATCCCTCTGTCAGATTACAGATACGACCGTTCAGCGAGCCTATATAGTCCGCCTGCATAGTCGGCCCGAAATTCATCTCCTTGACGACTTCGCTTATCGCCTGCTTCATATCCTCAAGTATCGGGAAGTAACGCCCATCCTCCGTGAACGGATCGTCCGTGTACTTATTCCTACCGGACGACACTGACCAGCCGTATTTCTCATAGCAGCGATATATAGAGGTTTCCAGCACCTGTGGCAGTGCTGCTTCCATAGGAAATGCGGAAGTAAAGCTTGCTGATAGCATATCTACATGCGCCGTAAAATTTTCGCCGGGCATCAGCTCAAACGGATTCAGTCTGAATGGGGAATTTCTCTCATTTCCCAGTGTGTATATCTCAAGATTGCTTCCGAAAGCTGTTCTGATCAAAGAGCGGTATTCCGTCTTAGCCGGCTCGATAACAAGAAACGGCAGCCCGGATCCAACAAGCAACTTCTGACAGGTCGTGGTCTTACCACTTCCCGTGACGCCCGCCACCAGGACATGACGCGTAAGATTCTTCTGCGGCAATCCAACTTTTCTGCCATCCATGACATTTCCGTTTACTATAAGCGGCCCCAGAATAAGGTCGTTCCCTGAAACATCAGAATTCATGCCGAAAGTTGCGTCTGGCTTCACTGGCAGCCCTGTGACCTCCTTTTCGGGAATTCCGGCTATCTGCGCCAGTTCACCAGCGGTAAGCAGTGTGGAAGTTCCACACATATCTTCCGTTTGCTTATGTCCGAATATGAGCTGATTGGGATCCTTGGACCTGATCATGATACGATCTTCCAGCAAAGAACCTGCAACAGATTTCTGCTGCTCATCAGGAAGTGACGAAATATCTACCCGATGAAGCGGATTCAGTTCCTCTTCGCTGCCGCCAAACACTCCGCAGAAAAGCGACTGCACTCTCTCCAGATCGCTGCCGTTGTCTGACATAAGCACGACATCAGTCCTGAACATTCCGCTGCTGATACCACTGCGCAACCTTTTGAACAGGACGTTTTCCATATAGCTCATAAGCTCTGCATTCATCTTGTTCGAATGTTCATAAGTTACTGTCACGCCTTGCGTCGAACTGCTTGTTTCGGTATCGTTCTTACTTTGCTGTTCAGTATGTGTATCGCTTTTGTTCCAGTCTTCATGTCCGGATTGATTGTCCTGGTGATTTTTATCATTACTTGTTATCGTTTCGCCTGAGGAATGACCGCCGCTATTTCCGTTGGTATGTGCATCGGACTTGCTTTCCCCATCAGAATGGCTGTTTGATGTCTGAATATTCACAGCTTCCTGACTGCTGTTCTTGGAATGAAAGCAGAAGCCGTTATACAACTCGCACAAGGCCTCATATACAGCAAGTATATTCTCAGACGACACTGGGTTTGCCGTTATCACCATACGCCAGTTCATGCCCTGGCAACTGTTAATGAAGCAGTCTAACCCGCCAGGACGTCTTTCCGCGTCATTCTCGCTGATATCTGGAACATGCGGTACTCCCGTAACCACGGCGAATCGCTGATACTTTTTCATGCTGTCTTTAAGCGAGACAGCATCGACAGGTTCTAGAGTGCTGCCGGGTATATTGCCAAGAAATGAATTACTCAGTATATCACCGTAGTTCCATGCATTTGAAAACTTTGCAGATCTGTTCCCGGGATTTTTTCCTACGCCGATATCTATCGTGACTCCGCATGGGGTCCCGGTCAGGACATAAACGTAATTGTACGCTGTATCACGCATTGAAGATATCACGTTCTTCATCTTGTCAGCAAAGCTTCCGAAGCTGTTTTCCCTTACACTCTTAACTCTGAAAAAACGCAGATCATCAGCTGAAATGGAAGTGCCGTTGACTATGTAATCGGTCTCCGAAAGATTCCAGACAAGATTGCGCACTCTGCCAAAACGCTTGTCAGACGTCAACTCAGGCTTTTTTATTTCCATCCATCCACTTCCTCCACACTGCCGGCAGGTTGTTCGCCATTGCCAGGTCAAATAATTTCTTTACTTTTTCCGGGGCGCTGAGCATATCGGATACCGCCAGATATGTCAGAAGATAATTGCGGCGTTCCCTGACTCCGAAATCTTTCAGTTTCTGGTCAGTTTTACTGATATCCCTCATCATACTCTGGAGCAGCTTGTAAAATTCCGAATCGCCTATCTTCTTTGTAAAGTCATCGGCAATTCGCCTGCCATTTCTGTACGCTTTCCAGTCCGATTCCGGGATCTGCGCCAGCGTCATCGCCTTGCACAATGTAATGATCAGCTCAAACTGGGAATGCTCCCTCGGCTCGTTCATCAGTGTATAGAGCATATCCAGATGGTTGTCTTTCGTGTTCACCCATTTGCTTACAACCCCCAAAATTATGTCATGCTCCTTGCTCTCTTCCTTTGTCAGTACGACCGGTTTATTATGTTCTATCGGCTCGGTCTCTGCCACAGATCTGAAGCAACCGTTGATATCTATCACCGAATCCGGCGCCCTCGCGTCATCAAGCCGCCGTATATTCAGAGAGCTGCTGGAATATGTTTCTGCCGCATACCGCACGCCACAAATCTCAAACACTCCGCTGGTTCTGGCATTTGTTTTGAGGAAATTCACTACCCATGAGCTGAAAGCATCCTTACCGGCAGTAAGCGATATTGCTGCACAGGCGTCATGCACCAGCTTTTCGGAAACAGCGACCGCGATATCAGGTCTGTCAAAATAAATGACAGACACCTCCACCATATCGAATTGCAGCAGCCTTAACGTATTCTTCAGACCATTGATATAGATTTCAACAGCTGAAACATCATTTATTCTGAGGATGTCTTCCTCCTTGATACGGCAAAGCCGCCACTTACTGCCATCAAGATAATATGTTATGACCTCAGGATAGTGAAGCACTATTCTAACCTTTTTCATGCTGACGTTCCTTTCTAAAAACCGGTTTCTGGTGGATTTAATTTTCCGCGTTATAATCCAGTATTCTGATGGAATCCGCGCCAAGCTCACCGGTAAGGTAGACCGTAAGCGCATAACACAGACCAGACATATATTTCAGGGCGGGCGGAGGTGATACCTGGAGCTTTACCCTCGAACGGCTCTTGAACTCCTGAAGCAAACTCTTGGGCTCGCTGTTCTTGAAATTTACCATACCACAGTCGGCCATCTTACCATCTATAAGCTTTATCTGCTCAGCAAGACGGACAGCTTCCTCACTTCCGGTATGAAGGTCATTAAACTCTCCCTTTCTCAGAGTACGGAGCCGCAATATCGCCAGAAGCATTTCAAAAGTATCACGCATTTCAAGGAGCTCGCTGTAATTTGCAAAAATCACACCGGATTTCTCATGCGTTGGATCAAAGCGCATAACATTTACCTTTCCGCGTATCAGCTGGAGGAATTCTGCAATCACTTCCGGATATCTGTCATATGTGAAAGTCAGGGTGTCGGGATTTGTCCAGAACATCACGCTCATGGAGCGCATAAGGCTGAATTTTTCTCCCGGATTGATGCTTTTGAAGAAATCAATATAGTGATCCCATATCTCCTCCGTTGTTTCAAACATAAGATAATTCTGGAACACAAAGGCACATCTCTTATTATCGCCCTTTATGCTGTCAAAGTCAAACCAGGCAAAGCGTTCGTCGAAATCCGACTTATACTGGCTTGCCACCAGTGCTAATGTACATTCCGCGAACTGTCTGATATCCGCGATGACGTCATTTAATTTTTCCGGTACTTCTGATTTGTCTATCAAATCCATGTACTTATCCGAAAGATTACTCAAGAATTCCCCTACAACGTCACATATCTCATCGGTATCGTTCTTTTTCGCATAGATACTCATATCGCGCACATTATGGGATAGCAGCATCATACTTTTTTTCAGCCTTAACGGATCAAATTGCTGAATGTTCCGCTCCAGCTTCCAAAGAAATGTCTGCACATACGACATCGACTTTCGACATTGCTCACAGATATCCTCTCGTATTTTCATTTCGGGAACAGCTATTTCGGCATCGTCCTTATATGTGTATGTCATGTTTTCCCACACTGCGTATATTTCCCGGAAAGGCGCGTTTCGGTCGTCCGGTCGGAGTATCAGTTCATATGTGTCTTCTGTGCCGTAACGATATATGATCTCCATATGAACCACCATATCGTCGGAAAGCGGAAACGACGGATCGCTGATTCGACCTACGAAACGGCTAGTTCGCCCGACATCATTTTTGATCAGTGGGAACACATAATCCTTTTTGCCTGCCGGAAGCACCATAGGCTCCTTTACGACGATTCTGTACTCCGCCACTGCTGCGTCAACTGACTGATTGTCAATAAGAGTAAGGAGGGAGTATCTTCCGCCGGCAGGAAGCATGAAACGAAGCTCCGGAAGATGCTCCTTCCAGGTGTCCTGCCCCCTTTTCCAGCGCTCGCAGAGCATTTCTGCACCTGCCAGAATGTCAGAGCTTCCTGCAACCGTCACACCGGGGAACTGGGAAATCTGCTCCGCCAGCACAAGGACATCGCAAATCACCACGCATTTTCTGCCAGCAACACGTTTGTCCTCCAAAACATCTGCAACGACTGCCATGTACCTTTCCGCTACCTTGTCAACAAGCTCTCCATCATAGAACAAATTCAGAAAACGGATTTCCTGATCGGCTGATATCAGTATTCTGGCGTCATTTTGATCATCTTGGTCGTGCGACATCAGAAATCCATGAACTATGCCGGAATGCAGGATTCTCTGAATGACTTCATCAGAAAGTTCGGGCACGGAGTATTTTTCCACGAACAGCCTCAGATAATCTTCTGCCATTCTGTCAGC
>CALBGD010000472.1 GCA_937893735.1 uncultured Clostridia bacterium
GAGGAAGTAAAGCGCCGTATCCTGCTCGGAAACTACGCGCTTTCCTCCGGCTACTATGACGCATACTACAAGAAGGCTCTTGCGCTGAAGCAGGAGATAATCAAGGAATACAACGATGTATTCGATATCGCAGACGTTATCCTGACCCCGACCGCTCCTACGCCCGCCTACAAGATAGGCGCGCAGGACAACGACCCGGTAAAGATGTACCTTGCGGATATCTGCACCGTTACAGTCAACATCGCCTCCCTGCCGGGAATATCCACCACCTGCGGCTACACCGCCGAGGGTCTGCCCGTGGGTATGTCGGTCATCGGCAGACGCTTTGACGAGCAGACGATTTTACAGTGCGCCGACGCATTCGAACAGACCTTTGCGCCGACTGCGCCGAAGCTTTAAGGAGGTGCCGGAATGAGCGCTTATTTTCCCACGATAGGACTTGAAACACACGCAGAGCTTTCCACCAATTCCAAGGTGTTCTGCACCTGCTCCGCTGAATTCGGCGGTACCCCGAACTCCCGCTGCTGCCCTGTCTGCAGCGGACTTCCCGGAACGCTCCCCGTGCTGAACAGAAGAGCCGTTGAGTACATCATCAAGGCGGGCTATGTGATGAACTGCGATATCTCGCGCTTCACAAAGTGGGACAGAAAGAACTATTTCTATCCCGACCTGCCCAAGGCTTACCAGATCTCCCAGATGCCGCGCCCGGTGTGCCTTGCCGGCAAGGTAAAGATAAACGTCAAGGGCGAGGAAAAGGAGATACGCATAAACCGTATCCATCTTGAAGAGGACGCGGGCAAGCTCGTACACGATGAAGTAAACCGCATTTCCCTCGCGGACTACAACCGCTGCGGAGTTCCGCTCATTGAGATAGTCACCGAGCCGGATTTCCACTCCGCTGACGAAGTCGTGGCTTACCTTGAAAAGATAATGCTGCTTCTCCAGTACGCAGGGATTTGCGACTGCAAGATGGAGCAGGGCTCTATCCGCTGCGACGTCAACATCTCCATCGCTCCCAAGGGCTCCAAGGAGCTCGGCACCAGAACTGAGCTCAAGAACCTCAACTCCCTCAAGGCCATCGCAAAGGCTATTGAGGTCGAGATAGAGCGTCAGGAGGAGCTCCTCGACAACGGCGAGCGCGTAATTCAGCAGACCCGCCGCTTTAACGAGGCTCTCGGCGAGACTACCGCCATGAGAAGCAAGGAGGACGCGCACGACTACCGCTACTTCCCCGACCCGGATATCCCTCCGATAATCCTGACGGAAGAAGAGCTGGAGGATATCCGCAATTCCATTCCTGAGCTGCCTGAGCAGAGAGTTGCCCGCTACGTCGAGCAGTGCGGCATCAAGAAGCAGGACGCAGACCTCATCGTTTCCGACAAGAAGATATGCGATTTCTTCGAGGAAGCCATCAGCGAATACGACAATCCCAAGGCAGTTGCGAACTACATCACCGGAGAACTCCTGCGCAGAAAGAACCTCGGCGAGGTGGATATGGACGCGCTGAAATTCACCGGCAAGGAGTTCGCACAGCTCGTTGAGCTGCTCCAGACGGACAAGGTTTCCCAGTCCAACGCTAAGGCTATCCTCGGCGACATGATAGCAGAGGGCGGCACTCCGAAGTCCATCGCGGATGCAAAGGACCTCTGGATAAAGGAGGACAGCGACCTCCTCGCAAAGACCGTGGACGAGATAATCGCGAACAACCCGAAGGCAGCCGAGCAGTACAGAAGCGGCGACCAGAAGGTATTCGGATTCTTCATGGGTCAGGCGAACAGGGCGCTGAAGGGTCTTGCTTCCCCGAAGGCGATCCAGGAGTATATCAGAAAGAAGCTCTCAGAATAATCACACAAACAACAATTCCGCCCGGGTCACCGGGCGGAATTTTCTATACGCAAATCGGGAGCACACGCGTATGCTCCCGTATTTTTATTCTGCTGTAACGCTTTCCGGAGCGCTCGTTTCCGCCGGAACCGGCTCGGTAACCTGCTCTGTCGGCGCAGGCTCTATGGAAGCTGGCTCCGCCGAGGTCTGTGCGGGCTCCTCTACCGGAATCTCCACCGGGACAGGCTCCGTGGTCTTTGCCTTGGTGGTCTTGGTCGTCTTAGCCGGCTTGGTAGTCTTGGCGGGCTTTGTGGTTTTCGCAGGCTTTTCAGACGTGGTTTTCTCCGTTGTCGCCGGAGTCGCAGTCGTCTGTATCACAGGTTCTGTCGGCTGGAAATCCTCCGCGTCAAACGTACCGGTGGGCTGGGTGTCCTCCCACAGACCTGCCTCCATGAGCGCGCGGTGCATTTCCCACAGACCTATGTAATAGCAGTACGGTCCGAGGTGAACTCCATCGCCGGAATGAAGGCACTCCCTGAGCTTGTTCTGGTCGTTCTTGAGATACCGCCCGAAATCGAAAAAGTGCACCCTCTCCGAAAATTCCTCCGCGATAAATTTCCGCAGCGAATCGTTGAAGCTGTCGATGACGCTGTTCCCGCAGAACTTGCTGCACACCGGAGTTATCGCCGCAACGAACACATCAGCGCGGGTGCCGTCAAGGGTCGCCTGAATTATTTTGCGGTAGTCCTCGCAGAATCTGGTCTCGTCCACCATGTTGACGTCGTTCATGCCCATGGAGAGGAACACATACCGCGGATTGGCGGCTTTCATGACCTGATCGTAGGTCTGCTCCTCCCTGCCGCGGAAGCGGAACGTATAGTCAAAGAAGCTGCGGGCGCCGAGATTCCCCTTTGCGGCTACCCTCTCGTGCGGCACGATGCCGTATTCCGAAAAGCCGCTGCAAATGCTGTCTCCGACTATCAGCGAGTAATCAAGGAAGCTCAGTTCCTCGTCGCTGAGGTCGAACTGCTCGTGCACCTCGTCATAGAAAATATTGAAATCGTTCTCCGCGTCCGGGGTGGTGGTGACCTCCGCAGTTGGCGGCACAGAGGAGGTCTGCGGCTCCGTGCCGCTCTCCACAGGGAGCTCCGGTTCAGACTCGACTCCGCCGGAAGCCGAAGCCGAAGACGGTCGGGTAACGAGCTGTTCCATCAGGTCGGAGCTGCTCGCCGGGTTCTCGTCCGGTCTGATATCGGTCGATACGCAGCCGCTGAGCAGCACGCACGCAGCCACAGCCGCGCAAGCTATTGTTTTTTTCATATATATCAAATCCTTCGGATATAAAATCGGAATAAGCGCCGCCTGCCGCCGCGCTCTCTGACATTCGTCAGATACCGGCAAATCACGTCATAATATGCGGCGTAAAAATACAAACAGACGCCCGCTAAAAAATTACACGGACGTCTGAATATCCTGCTTTGTAGATTACTTCTTGCCGTGCTTCTTGCTGTTTCTAGCGGCGGGAGCGGGCTTCTTTGCAGCGGGAGCTGCCTTTACCTCTTTCTTGGGAGCAGCGGGCTTCTCCTCGGTCTTGGCGGGAGCCTTAGCCTCGGTTGCCTTGGTCTCAGCCTTTACAGCGGGCTTAGCCTCTGCTGCCTTAGCGGGAGCCTTCTTTTCAGCCTTCTTAGCGGGAACCAGCGGCTCAAGCGCCTTGAACTTTGCAATATCGCCGTCGACCATAACCAGACCCTCCGCAAGAGCCTTCTCGAATGCGATCTCGCCTGCGAACAGCTTCTCGATGTTCTCAGCGGAACCGGTAACGTTAGCCTGGAGGTCATCGTAGTGATACGGAGCGACATCAAGAACGCCGTCCCTAACTGCAACGTAAATATCGTCCATGTCATCAATGAAGGTAAAGTTAACAGCAACGAGATCCTCGTACTTCTTTGCCTTTGCCTTGCTGCCCTTGAGATAGCCGTTGATCTTCTCAGCAAATTCAACATTTGTCATAATAAATTCCTCCTATGGTGCACTCCTGAAAAAATGTGACCATCTGACTGTATGTAAATATTCATGCTGGTCATATTCTAAACAGCGGAAAACGCCGTTTGATTCATCTATTGTAGTATAACATATCCTAATCTTTTATTCAATAGTCATTTTCTATAAATTTACATGGAAAAGGAGATGTTTTTCAGATGAAAAATATAAATTAAGCCTTATCCCCGTCGTTCTGAGGGATCTCCTTACCGTCATAGTCGATAAAGTAGCGCTTGGGTCTGAAAGCCTGAAGATTTCTGGGAGGCGCAGTCAGGAGCTCAAGTCTTACGCGGTCGCGGTACTCAGGCTTGACCATATAGTAAACATAGCTTTCCACAACATTCGGCTTGTCAAGGACTCTTCCCTCGATCTTAAAGTTGTTGAAGCCCATTTCAAGATATCTTGCGATGTCGTTCTGATTAACAAATGTGCTGAAATGAACGACCTGATAAAAATTATAGTTCGTGTTCTGACATTTGAACTCATAAGCCTCAGCAAGCGGGGATTCGGCCTGCGGACCGCCGACTCTTGAACGTCTTGAAAGCTGTGCAAGCGGGTCAGGGATCTGGCTTGCCTTTCTCTGGGCTCTTCCAAGAACCTGATAGTGCTCTGTTCTGCGCTTGCAGTGCGGTGTGCAGTAGGGATTTATAAGGATCTCGCATCGTGCTCTCAGTTCCCGCGGGATCTTCTCCAGCTTCTCAAAATCATTGTTCCAGTTGTAGTCGAGAACGACAAGCTTGTAATCCTTCTCGAACTCCTTCATGAGCTGGTCATAATCCTCGATCTGCTTTACCGTGGATGATACAAGAGGATCCTTAGGATAGTTCTTCCGGATATGCTCTTCAAGGAACGGCATATTCACGATCACCTCATTGAAGCCGTTCTCAGCCATTCTGCACAGGGAATTGCAGAACGGATCCTTTACGTCCTGCTCGGTAAGGGTCGGATTTGTAAAGGTGTATCTGATAGGAACATTCCTGTCGTTGAATTCCTTCATTATGCGTTCCATATGAAGCCTTGCGGCAAATCCGGAAATAGCGCGCCCGCCGTTCCAGAGGGCAGGCGGGAAGCAGCCATAACAGGAAGCGATCTCAATATTATCATAGAAATACTCGGGGTGTTCCTTTATTTTGTCAATCAGATCCAGATTGAGGTCACAATGCTTCCAGAAATCAGGAATGTGGAATCTTGCATTCATAATACAGCTCTCCTAATTAGTAAGATATATAATTATTATAACTCAAAATCCGGACAATGTCAAGCAGAAAACTTCATTATCAGACAAAATATGATCTCTGAATAATCCCGGGAAAACGCGGGATAATACCATACAGAAATGACAAGGAGGAGCAGAAATGGCAGTAGTACTGATAAGAGCCTGCATATTGTATGTAATAATCACCCTTTCACTCCGGCTGATGGGAAAGCGGCAGCTCGGCGAGCTCCAGCCGTCGGAGCTGGTGGTGACGATACTGATATCCAACATAGCCGCGATACCCGTGGAGGATTCCTCGGTGCCCATGCTGATGGGCGTTGTGCCTATCCTTACGCTGGTATCGCTGGACGTGATAGTTTCAGCGATAATGCTGAAGTTCCCGAAATTCCGCAAGCTGATAATCGGCAGCCCGCGCGTCATCATGTCGGAGGGCGTGATAATGCAGAAGGAGATGAAGCGCCTGCGCTACACCGTGGACGACCTTGTGGAAGCCATGCGCGAGGAACAGATATTCGACATCAACGAGATATACTACGCGATAGTGGAGACCACCGGAAAGATACACTTCCTGAAAAAGAAGGACTACCAGAACGCCGAAAAGGCTGACATCGGCTGCGGCGGAAGCTCCAGCGACCCGCCCGCCGTGATAATCCGCGACGGACGCGAGGACGAGGAGCAGCTCAACAGCATGGGGCTTGGAATGGGCTGGCTGCGGCAGCAGCTCCGCGAGCAGCAGCTCGGGATAAAGGACGTGTTCCTGATGACCGCCGACCGCAACGGTCAGAACACGATAATCAAACGGCAGAGGGGGCTTTGAATGAACCGCCTTATCGTAAGCATAGTGCTGCTTGCCGTAATGGCAGCAGGGTGCTTTTATTCAGTTTACACTACGATAAACCACACAAACGAGCTCTCCGGCTATATCGACCAGGTGGAGCAGGCTCACACCGACGGCGACACCGAAAAGGCTTCGGAATATGCCAAGAAGCTCTCGGAGGCGTGGGACAGCATACTCCATTACAGTATCCTTGTCAACGACCTCGGGCACGCCACTGAGATAACCTCCTGCATTGCCGAGATATCCTCGTTTGCCAAGTCCGGCGACGACGAAGTATACGCCGCCTGTGACAGGGCTCAGGCTCAGCTTGAGCTTTTCCGGGAAATGCAGACGCCGACTCTGTGGAAAATTCTATAAAAAGCGGGAGGGCAAAACCCTCCCGTCATCTTGTCTAAAAAAGTATAAAATCAGCCTGTCGAGAAATCGTCAGATGCTAGGAACCCGCATGACGGCTAGGCTTTGTGCCTGCCGTCATGCGGAGTGACGACGCAGATGGCGGTTTATCGACAG
>CALBGD010000473.1 GCA_937893735.1 uncultured Clostridia bacterium
TGCCGAAAGATACCCCATGATGCTTGAAATAGAGGACTTCATGGTTAATGAGGCTGGTGCAGATGTTCCCGATGACCCGACCGATGATGAGCAGATAAATGCGTATCTTTCACTTTACGGTGACAAATACACCTACAGCGAAAAGGTCGATATAACGTCAAAGGAATTCATAGCCGATAATGTAAACGCTTCTTCAAGCGCTGTCGGAACAGGCTTTGAGATAAGTTTCAATAACGAGGGCAGACTGTATTTTTCAAAGATAATCGCGGATATGCCTGCGGATAGGCAGGGATTTAAAAAGGGCGACATAATAGTTTCGATAGACGGCAGCGAGGTTTCCGAATTTGGTGACGCAAAGGCTTTAAAATCGGCTGAAAAAAAGACCGTAAGTCTTGTTATTGAGCGCGGCGGTTCGCAGGAAACTGCCGAACTTGAGCTTATCCCTGATGAGGAGAAAGTTGTCGAGAACGCATCGTACAAAATGTACGGAGATGTGCTGTACATAGATTACAACAGCGTAGGAGCAGGCACGGAAAGCGTTATCAGGAATGCTTTGGAATCAAATGACTTCGGCTCAATTATAATAGATATGAGGGATAATCACGGTGGGGAGTCCAGTGTGGCAGTCCATGCTGCGGATATGTTTATTGATAAGGCATCGGTCTATTATTACCGCAAGGACGACAGTTTGGACACCACTATGGATACTGAGGACGGCAAGCTTACGGACGCTCCTGTAGTTCTGCTTACAAATGAAAAGACTGCAAGCGCTGCGGAAATTTTTACGGCGCTGCTGAAACAGTATGACAACGCCACTATTGTCGGCACGAATACTTTCGGAAAGGGTATTTTTCAGAACGTTGCTACGTTCCACCGCAATGTTATCCACTACACTGACGGCTATTTCAAAGTAGGGGACTGGGACTGCTGGCAGGGTGTAGGCATAGCTCCCGATATTGATGTGGAAATGGACAGTGCACTCATCGGCACATCGGAGGACGTTCAGCTTCAGAAGGCTTTGGAGCTTCTTTCGTAGGAATGCACAATTATCATTGTCAAAGTTTGGCATGAAAAACAAACAATAATATTGACAAAGTGTGGATTTTTTGCTATAATATATATGAACATTTTATCGGAGGTGCTCGTATGAAAAGAAAAAAGGGTTTTACCCTCATTGAACTGATAATAGTTCTCGCTATTATCGCTGTTTTTTCAGCCGTTCTCGTTCCGTCATGGATGACTTATATCAGAAAGACCCGACTTAAAACTGCTGACGGCAGGGCAAGAACCATATTCAATGCCGCTCAGACTGTGGCTCTCAAGTATCAGGCTACCGAGCGAAATGCGAGCAGTGCATACCTTTCCAACGGCGATTTTTATTACTGCTGGGAGGACGGAAAGGGCTATAAGTGTGATTCAAGCTGGAACGCCGACAGCAGCGTTACTGACGACCAGAATGCAGCTTTCGGATCAATGATAAACCGTATTTTCAGCGAGGGTGGCTGCTATAAGTTACATATCGTTGACTACAAGGTAAAGTCTGTATACTACACGCAGTCAAAGAATTACCGCTATCCGGGTTCGTATCCTGTAACGATGAGCACTATCTACAGACAATCGGGCGGAGCAGGAACGTTGGCAGATCTCAGAAAGTATGCTTTCAATCCTGCACTCGATCAGGCAGATAACGGAACGTCAAGATATTTCGTGATGAACAGGTTTGAATTGCCGTAATAGTAAAAGGAGCTGTGACGCTCCTTTTATTTTTTGTATTTTTGCCGGTTAAGCTATTGACTTTTGATCCGGAACGTGATATAATATTATGGTAAATCCGGTGCTTGCCGATTTACCCATTATACGGAGAGGTATCGAAGTGGTCATAACGAGAACGACTCGAAATCG
>CALBGD010000474.1 GCA_937893735.1 uncultured Clostridia bacterium
CCGCCGTATCGACCGCGCAAAGAAAGCCATGAAGGGCGACAAATCCCTCCAGAAGGAAGTCGATTTCTTCGAGGCGCTCAAGGCTCACCTTGAAAACGGCAAGTCCGCGCGCAGCTACGACTTTACAGAGGACGAGCGCGCAATGCTGAAGGATACGCCGCTTCTTTCCAACAAGCCTGTAATTTATGCGGCTAACCTCTCCGAGGCGGATTTTACCGGCGACATCAACAGCAACCCCGAGTATCAGGCTGTATGCGCCATCGCCAAGGAAGAGAACGCCGAGGTACTGCCCATCTGCGCCCAGATAGAGGCGGAGATATCCGGCATGAGCGACGAGGACAAGGAGCTGTTCCTTGCGGATATGCACCTTGAAAGCTCCGGTCTGGCGAGAATCATCAAGACCGGCTACCACCTGCTTGGTCTCATATCCTATCTGACCGCGGGTCCGCAGGAGGTTCGCGCATGGACGATAACAAGAGGCACCAAGGCTCCGCAGGCGGCTGGAAAGATACACACCGACTTTGAGAAGGGCTTTATCCGCGCCGAGATAGTCGCATTTGACGACCTGATGAAGTGCGGAAGCATGGCAGCCGCAAAGGAAAAGGGTCTTGTTCGCCTTGAGGGCAAGGACTATGTAATGCAGGACGGCGATGTTACGCTGTTCCGTTTCAACGTTTGAGTTCCCCGAAGATGAAGTGAGGCGCCGATGAACAAGATAATCCGAGGAAGAAACGCCAACACCGGAAAGGTGAAGGCACTATTCGTTGCACAGGTCATAATGGGAGTTATGCCCGTGCTTCTGCTTATTCTGTTTGTCTGGAAGAAACTCTATCAGACGCCTATCGTGGGTACTGTCTTTATCGTGCTGATATTCCTGTGCAACACGGTGTACATCGTCCTTGCGAGGAATTACGCAGTGCTGAGCTCCGGCGTAAAGGGCGAAAAGCGGCTTTTCAGGACGGTGAAGAAGCTCCACGGCACAAACATCGTGTTCCACAACCTCCCCGTGCGCTACAAGCGCGGGCGCTCGGAGCTGGATATGCTGATAGTGAATCACTCCGGCGTGATAATCGTCGAGGTGAAGAACCACTCCGGCACAATATCCGGAAGCTGGGGCGACGACAAGTGGACCCAGCGCAAGCACTACCGCGACGGCAAGGTAACGGAGACGTTCATGGATAATCCGATAAAGCAGATGCGCCGTCAGCGCGACATCGTGAAGAGTATCCTCGGGGCGGCGGGAGAGAACGTGTGGATAGATTCCGTGCTGTATTTCTCATCGCCGAACGCCCGCCTGAAGCTTTCCCTGCGCGAGAACGACTATGTTTGCAGCGACAGCGCGGAGCTTCTGGCGTTCCTGCGCTCCTACGACAATGGGGAAACGCTGTCCAAGTCCCGTATGGAGCACATCGAGCAGATAATGCGCGAGGCGGCGGGGCTGGATCACACTATCCTGAAAAAATAAGGGGCGTATTTCAGCCCCTTTTTTTATTGCTCCGGACGTCCGGGCTCCGGCGGAAGAAAGCCGTAGAGCTCCGCGTAGCTGTCGTATTCCTCGTCGCCGGATATCGCGGGGATAAGCCCGGTGCAGTCTCCGGCGCAGCCGGAGTTCATCGCGATGTCCTGAAGCCGCTGGGCTTCCTCCGGGTCCTCCTCGGGAGGGTAGGGAAATTTTTTCATGTAAATGCACTTCCTTTCGGGAATATTATCTGTATTCCGTCAAGGAATATTTGCGGAAATTTCCCCCGGAAAGGCTTTCAGCGCTTGACATTGCGGCGGGGTTCTT
>CALBGD010000475.1 GCA_937893735.1 uncultured Clostridia bacterium
CAAAACAGTCGCACGCTCGCTTACCTGCTGTGCGTTCTTGTCGGAAGCTTCGAAAGTGTTTTCGTCCATGTTCGTGAAGACCTGGCTGAAATCGCCTACCAGCATAAAGAGAGTACTCTGTTTTACATAGTTTGCAATTATGCTTTCTGGATCGCTGGGGTCAGGGGCGGTGAATTCCTGCTTTTTCAGAACGTCGTACATTTCAGCGCTGAGCTTCACAACATCGTTCTGCTTGCCGAGAACATACTGGCTGTATGATGAGCCAGATATCGTAGAACGGTATCAGGGCTGTCCATGCGCTGACCGCCGCCAGTGCTGCCGAAGCATAGGTCAGATATTTATGACCGCCCGCATACTTCATCAGCACTGAAAATGCACTTTTCTGTTTTTGTTTCACAACAATGCCTCCTTTATTTGCGTTAGCTTTGAATAACTTATATGTATTTAAAAAGCAGTGAAAACACTGCTTTAATTTAAAATGCAGTTCCAGCCTGCATAGTTGAATTGCCGTATGCACTCCATGAATTCCTTTGCTTCCTCGTAGGGAATGTCGTGGGAAACCACCTCGTAGATATACTGCCAGCCCGACCTGCACACCACATGGATAAAGAAATCGCTTACCCTGCGCCCGTTTCTGGAGTACTGCTCAGCGAAAACCTTGTAGTACTTTTCCTCCGTTTCGGCGAGTTTGTCGAAGTAGCGCTCATACTCCGTCCCGGCGGATTTGCAGAAAATAAGCCGGAACGCATCAAGATTATCGTAGATGTATTTCAGCACCATATCTGTGCCGGAGCTGCCCATATCCGCGGCGGTCTGCGCGCTGCCGCATTCCGAGGCTTCGCTGATACTGGCGAGGTAGATCTGCATGAGACCGTCAGCCGCAGGTCTTACCACCGCGTCAAACAGCCCGGATTTATCCCCGAATCTGGTGTAGATGGAATTGGTGCTCACGCCGCTGTCCGCTGATATTCTGCGCAGATTCGCGTTATGAAAGCCGTATTCCAGAAACTCTTTCTTCGCGCTTTCAATGAGCGCCTCGGTCACGCCTGCCGTTTCCTGTCTCATATCTGTACCTCTCTTATAATAACAATGTTATTATAACACGGTTATTTTATTTTGTCAATAGCTTTTCAACATTTTTTCCTTAAGGCATAAAAACTCCCGGTCAGCCGAAGCCGCCGGGAGCATTCGATCATAACATACTGCCGTCTTTTAGAAGCGGAGTCATGCTCTTTGCGCATATCGCAATGGTCGAGCCATTGTGAAGCAGAGCCGACAGCGACGGGGTTATCACGCCGAAGAATCCGAGCGCGATAAGCGCCGTATTGAACGTCAGGATAAACCGATAGTTGGAATTTATCCTCTGCATGAGCCGCTCGCTGAGTATCCTCAGCACGGCAAGCTCTGTGAGCTCGGCGCCGCGCAGTGTGATATCCGCAGTTTCCTTCGCGATATCGGAAGCGTCGCTCATCGCTACCGAAACATCGGCAGCCGCAAGCGCGGGGGCGTCGTTTATTCCGTCGCCTACCATGATAACGCGGTGTCCCTCGGATTTGAGCTGCTCGATATGGCTGTGTTTCTCCTCGGGGAGCACCTGAGCGTGCACCTCGGTTATTCCGAGCTGCTCGGCTATCTTCTCAGCCGCGGAGCTGCTGTCGCCGGTAAGCATTACGACATTTTCTATGCCGCATTTCTTCATCAGCGCCACTGCCCGTGCCGCTTCTGCGCGCGGCGGGTCGTTTATGCAGAGCACGCCTGCGAGCTCGCCGCCCACCGCCAGATAAATGACGGAGGAAGCTCCGGAATTCTCATCGATTCGCGCCTGCTGCTCAGCGGAGATAGTAACTCCCTCGTCGTCGCAGACAAAATGACGGCTGCCGATAACCGCGCGTTCTCCATGGAGCGTTGTGGCTATGCCGTGGGCAACTATGTAGTTGACCTCCGCGTGCTCCTCAGCGTGGACTACGCCGCGCTTCTCGGCGCCCTTGACTATCGCCCTCGCCATGCTGTGCGGGAAATGCTCCTCGATGCAGGCGGCAGTCCTGAGCACCTCTTCCTCGGAATACTCTCCGAACGGGATCACCCTGTCAAGCACAGGCTCTGCGTTTGTGAGAGTTCCCGTCTTGTCGAAAACGATGGTGTCCGCTGCGGCAAAGGCTTCGAGGTACTTTCCGCCCTTTACCGTTATATTGTGGTCTGCGGCCTCACGCAGCGCAGAGATCACCGCGATGGGTGCCGAAAGCTTTATCGCGCAGGAATAATCCACCATCAGCAGGGAAACCGCCTTGGTGACATTTCCAGTGAACAGCAGCGTCAGCCCGAATCCTAGGAAGCTGAACGGAACTATTCCGTCCGCCAGCCGCTCTGCGCGGCTCTGTATGCCGGCCTTCAGATTCTCTGAGCTGTCGATGAGCTCGATTATCTTCTGTATCTTCGTGTCGGAGCTTACCGCCCTGACGCTTACGACCACTGAGCCTTCCTCGACGACTGTTCCCGCGAACACCGACGCGTTCACGGTTTTCATAACAGCCAGCGGCTCTCCGGTCATTGAGGATTCGTTGATGTAAGCCTCGCCGTCGGTTATCTCGCCGTCTACCGGGATAACGCTGCCTGTTCTCACGCGTATTTTGTCGCCTATTTTCAGCTCGTCTATCGGGATAAGGACGTCCTCGTCCCCGTTTGCGAGCCATACCTTGTCCGCCTTTACCGCAAGGCTTGAGGTAAGCACCGCCTTGGTGCGGGCGTGGGTGTAATCCTCCAGCAGAGAGGATACTGAAAGCAGAAGCATGATAGTGGAAGCCGTCTTGAAATTACGCTGCGCAAGACAGGCTGTAATTGAAGCGGCGTCCAGAACCTCGACCGTGAGTTTTCCCTGACCCAGCTCGGAAAGTCCCTTTAATATGTACTTTGCGCTGTTGAATATAGTCAGCGCCATACTCAGCGGCGCAGGAAGCAGCAGCTTCTTTACATAATGTGACACTATGAGCTTTGCAAGCCCTTTTTTAAAGTTGTCGTCTATTTTCTGGGTGGCCTTATCCTCGGGTATCGGGGAAAGAGTCCGGAAATCAAGGGACTCGATAAAGCTGATGACCTCGCGCCTGCTGTCCTTTTTGTAGTAGATCAGCAGACCTCCGTTTGCGGAGTGCACCTCGGCAGAAAGCACAAAAGAGTTAACCTCGGCTAACTTTCGTATACAGCTTTCAAGCTCCTTATCAAAAGCATATCCCCCGAAACGCACCCTTATGCGCCCGGGGTTATCTGATACGATCCTGTAACGCATTAGTCTGCACTTTCTTCGTTAAGACCTGCCTGCTCCTTTGCCTCATAGCAAAGATCCTGCGCCTCGTCCTTCATATTCTGGAATGCTGCCTTAGCGTCGCTTGTGAACTTCATTCCCTTGGCAAGACCTGTTACAGCGAGCTGCCTTGTCTTCTTCGCGGTAATTATCTTCTTGCCGACGATAACGCCTGCCGCGCCTGCTGCTACCAGCCAGAATTTTTCGTTTTTAAAGATGTTTTTCATTTTTGTTGTCCTCCTGTATTTTGCTTGCAGAGGAAGCTGACCTCTGTACACTAGATTATATCCCTTTTGTCGTAAAATGTCAAGGGAAATTTTTCTGTTACGACGGAACAAGGGGGATATACCTACCCTGCATGATACTCGGCAGAGTGCGGCTGTTCCACATCATCTATTTTGCGTTCTTCAAGACGCACCGCTCCGGGGAAGGCTCGCAGCTTGTCGAAAAAGTAAAAAATCAGGCTGTCGAGAAGCCCTCAGATTCTAGGAAGCGGCATATCGGCTAGG
>CALBGD010000476.1 GCA_937893735.1 uncultured Clostridia bacterium
ATGCGACCATCATAACCGTACCGCTCCGTTCAAGAGCAAGATCGTGTCCCTCTATCAGTTTGAGGGACTGAACAAGGTCGAGGTTGACGAGGCTATGGTAGGCGACATTGTATGCTTCTCCGGTATTGAGGGCGTAACTATCGGTCAGACTATCTGCTCCGTTAACAAGCCTGAGCCGCTCCCGTTCGTAAAGATCTCCGAGCCGACAGTAGAGATGACGTTCTCCGTAAACACCAGCCCGTTCGCAGGCAGAGAGGGCAAGTTCGTAACTTCCCGTCAGATACGCGAGCGCCTGATGAAGGAAACCCTTAAGGACGTTTCCCTTAGAGTTTCCGACAGTGATACGCTTGACGCATTCAATGTAGCCGGCAGAGGTGAGATGCACCTCTCTATCCTCATTGAGACAATGCGCCGCGAGGGATATGAGCTTTCCGTCAGCACACCGCGTGTTCTGACAAAGGAGATAGACGGCGGTCTCTGCGAGCCTGTTGAGCGACTTGTTGTAGACGTTCCGGCTGATTCCGTTGGTTCTGTAATGCAGAGCATGGGTCAGCGCAAGGGCGAAATGATCTCCATGCACCCCATCGGAAACCGCACTCGTCTGGAATTCCTCGTTCCGTCAAGAGGTCTTTTCGGCTACCGTGGCGAGTTCATGACCGATACCAAGGGCGAGGGTATCATGAACTCCACATTTGACAGCTACAAGCCTTATTTCGGTGATATCCCGAGAAGAACCGTAGGCTCCCTTGTCGCATGGGAAACAGGACCTTCTATTACTTATGGTCTGTTCAATGCCCAGGAGAGAGGTACGCTGTTCATCGGCGCGGGCGTTCCGGTTTACGAGGGAATGATCGTTGGCGTTTCCCCGAAGGCTGGCGATATCGTCATCAATGTATGCAAGAAGAAGCACCTTACAAACACCCGTGCTTCCGGCTCTGATGACGCTCTGCATCTGATCCCGCCGAAGCAGATGAGTCTTGAGGAATGCCTGGACTTTATTCAGGACGATGAGCTCGTTGAGGTAACGCCTAAGAGCATTCGCATGAGAAAGGTCATTCTCGAGCGCGACCTCAGACTGAAGAACGAAGCAAAGACAAAGAAGTAAAATACATCAGCCGCACGAATCCCGCGCGGCTGATTTTTTGAGGATATTATGTACAGAGCAATTTTATGGGACGTAGACGGCACACTTCTGAACTTTCTGAAATCAGAAAGCGCCGCAATAAAGGAATGCTTTCAGGTGTGCGGACTGGGAGAGTGCACTGACGAAATGGTGCACACCTACTCCGAAATAAACGAAGGGTATTGGCGTATGCTGGAGCGTCATGAGATAGAAAAACCAGAACTATTCCGGCGCAGATTTGAGGAGCTGTTCTTGAAATATGGGCTCAGCTATAATACTGATAAATTCAACAAGCTATATCAGCAAACGCTCGGCAATCACATTTTCCCGAACGATGATTCTCTCGAACTGGTAAAGTCCCTGAAAGGGAAGATACGTCAGTACGCGGTGACGAACGGCTCTTTTACTGCGCAGGAGCGAAAACTGCGCCGCTCCGGGCTTGACCGGCTTCTTGACGGCATATTCATTTCAGATGTAGTCGGATTTGAAAAACCGTCACGGCTTTTCTTCGACAGTGTGTTCGACCAGATTCCAGAGGGCAGGGAAGAAGCGATAATCGTCGGAGATTCACTTACAAGTGACATTCTCGGCGGAAACAATGCAGGGATAGCCTGCTGCTGGTATAACCCGGAAAAAAAGCCAGCGCCGGCAGAGCTACGCATTGATTACACGATAACCGACCTTAACCAGATAAAGGATATAATATAACAAAATCCCCGGAGAGGATCCGGGGATTTTTTACATCATAGGGGCAAATAACCGCAGTACCGCACGTCCTATCCTCCTGAAAATGCTGATGTGAATGCAATCAGAGTAGGTTATCTCCTGACACTGCTTCAGAGTATCCAGGTAGTCACGCTTGATATCCGGGATACACTCGCATCGGTACATGAACGCTGCGCACTCAAAATGTAGATAAAGGCTCCGGAAATCGAGATTGATCGTCCCGACGACTGCCGCCTTATCATCAGAAACCCAGTTCTTTGCATGAATGAATCCGGGCGTATATTCATAAATCTTGATACCATACCTGAGCAGTTTGCGGTAATGCGCACGCGTGACCGCGAATACGAACCATTTATCCGGAATATGCGGTGTGATTATGCGCACATCAACTCCGCTTTTGGCTGCTAGGACAAGCGCGGTCTGCATTTCGTTGTCTATGACAAGGTATGGAGTTGTGATATAAACGTAATTTTCAGCGCTGTTTATAATGTTCAGGTATACGTTTTCCCCTACGGGTTCATCGTCAAGCGGGCTGTCCGTGTAGGGAACCACGACGCCAGTACTTTTGATGTTTATGATGTCCTCCGGGCGCGGCATGAATCGGCGATGGTCCTCGCGGCTGTCCTTTTCAAGAAAACTCCACATCGTAAGGAACATCACTGTAAAGCTCCACACACCAGCTCCCCGGAGCATAACGGCGCTGTCCTTCCAGTGACCGTATTTCTCATAGGCATTGATGTACTCGTCAGCGAGGTTGATTCCCCCCGTAAATGCCGTGTGTCCGTCTATTACAAGTATCTTCCGGTGGTCGCGGTTGTTCATTTTGGCAGACCAGATAGGTCGGAATGGATTGAACACCCGGCACTTTATCCCACGGCGCTCCATTTCCTCATTGTACTTGTAGGGCAGAGTGAGCAGACAGCCAACATCATCGTAAATAAGCCTGACATCCACTCCCTGTTTAGCTTTTCTTTCGAGAATATCAAGCACCGAATCCCACATCTTGCCTTTGGAAATTATAAAGTACTCGAGGAAAATAAAGCGCTCAGCCTTTTCGAGCTCCTCCAGCATTGCGGCGAATTTATCCTCTCCGTTAGGGAAATACGTTGTGCTGGTGTCCGAGTAGACCGGGTATCCGCTGTAATCATAAAGGTACTTTACCTGCTTTTCAGCGGCTGAGTTATCCTTATGCAGCTTCGACATCAGCTCGTCGTTCTGTGGCAGAAGCACCCGGGCTTCATCGCTGTACTGCATCATTCGCTTACGCAGCCGGTCACCGGAATGACTGTTCCCAAAAAAGATATAGAACATCACTCCGAACAGTGGGAACGACAGAATAACGAATATCCACGCCATCTTATAGCTCGGGTTTATGTCGCGGTTGTAAATATAAAGTGACAGCGCAATACCCAGCCCAAGGAAAATAAAATAAGAGTATGTGTACAGCGTACCAAAAGTCAGGAATACCATTACGAGGTAAGCGACCTGCAAAAGAATCCCGATAATGCAGACAACGGCGCGGTTAAAAACCTTTTTAAGTATCTTGTTAAGTCCCCGCATGGAGTTCTCCTTTCTGCGGAATTAAAAACGGCAGCTGCGAAGCTGCCGTCAGAAGAATCAGAAATCAGTTTCCGGAATCAGGTACAACGTAGTACACCCGCTCGTCCGGACGTGCATAATCAAGCTTATCTCTCGCCATATCCTCGATGTAATCGTCCATGTCGGCGTTTTCTTCAAGGTATCGGCTGATTTTGTCGTTGGAATCCTGCACAGCCTCAGTCTGAGCCACAAGCTCTTCATACTGCTGGTCATACTGTGCTATCTGGATATTAGAGGAAACGATAGAGAACACAGCATAGCCAGTCACAAGAAGAACTGCAACAAACGCTGCTATTGTTACAAAACCTGTTCGCCTTTTAGGAATTGACGCCTTTTCGGACTTTTGCAATAATGACATGACCAGATTCACTTCCTCCGTTAGTTTCTTTCGCACTTGTTTTATTATACACCAACTGAGTATCTTTTTTCAAGCCCCTGCCGCGCTTTTTATGGGCGTCAGCAGAAAGTTTGGCGATTTTTCCAAATAGAGCAGATGCGTTCTGTGCAATAAAACCAAAGCATTTGTTGCAAATCCGGCTTAACAAACCGAAAATTCTGGACAAAACCGCCCTTACTGCGTCAGCGATAGCGTTTTCGAAAAGATTTAGGATACGTCCTATCGTTGTGATGTACGCGAAAATTCCCGCGCCAAATCCAAAGACAATACAGCCCCTGACATAATTCCCAAGTGAAACAGAAAGCCGGACGACAGCAAAGCCCGCAATAATGAAGAAAAGAACATCACAGGCAAACACCACTGCCTTAAACGGGAAAATAATGCGGATAATGCGGAGAGCTTCATAGACAAGAGCGAAAATAAGCCCCGCCGCAAAAGCGAGCATGAAAAGTTCTGTGAATGCAGACATGGTTCACCTGAACAGCTTTCCAAAGGCGCCTTCGGAGCTGTCGAAACGATTGTAGGACATACTCTTGACCTTACCGGTCATAGAAAGGTCGCCGGTCTCTGTTTCAAGCGCATTGACATGGAGTTCCTCGCCGCGAATGACAAGTTCTCCCATTATGGTGCTGAGTATTATCCTAGTCTCGCTGAAGCTGTCGATGTCCTTTACCCCGGAAATTCTGAGAACATTCCGATTTTCAAGAATCAGACTGTGTTGTTTTGATGTTATTTTCTGCATAAAGAATCCCTCCCGCTGTCTTTGTACATTGTATGCGGACAGGGGAGGGGATATGCAGATTACTGGACAACTTCGTAGAGGGCTGCAGCGTCCTCTTTTTTTGTGAATTCCTTCACATCGAGCACACGTACTTTGAGGGGCTTTGCACCAATGTTAATTTCGATTATGTCGCCCTCCTTGACGTCGTAGGAAGCGCGCGCAGGCTTTCCGTTCACGGATACCTTTTCCGCGTCGCAGGCTTCATTTGCAACCGTACGGCGCTTAATGAGCCTTGAAACCTTAAGATACTTGTCTAATCTCATACAAAACCTCTTTCCAAAACAAAAGCGGCGAACCGGAAGTCCGCCGCTATAATGTTAAATCAGAACCAGCAAATTACTTGCTTACAGCGTCCTTAAGAGCTCTGCCTGCCTTGAAAGCGGGAACCTTTGTTGCAGGGATAGTGATGGTCTCCTTTGTGCGGGGATTTCTGCCCTCTCTGGCTGCACGCTCACGAACCTCAAATGTACCGAAGCCAACGAGCTGGATAGACTCGCCGTTTGCGAGAGTTTCTGTTACAGAATCAACGAAAGCTGCGAGAGCCTTCTCGGAATCCTTCTTGGTAAGACCAGTCTTTTCAGCAATAGCTGTTACTAATTCTGCCTTTGTCATGTTGTTTAACCTCCAAAAAAATTGTATATTCCAACGGTCAGCGACCGTCAAAAACCTTGCTCATAAGCGCACGGAGTTCTTCCGCTGTCATCTCGTCTAACTTTTTTCCCTGTTCCATAGCTGTCTTCTCGACAGCGCTGAAATCAATTATAAACTTATTCGTAGAATATGTCAAGGCTTTTTCGCCATCTATCTTCAAAATTCTGTCCAAATTACAAAAATCAAGAAGCATATCACCACATGTCTGTTGATTTTGCGAATTGACCTCAAATCCTGAACTTTCCAGCTTATCCAGTGCCGCTCTGATCTTCGCGGCATACTCGGCTGGGTCGTTGATGGGAAGCCCCGCGCGTGAAGCCCTCTTGCAGACTTTCTCGCCCCTCAGCAGGGCGGGGAAGTTCTTCGGCACGCTTTCAAGGGTGTCTGTGAACGTTTCCTGATGCTTGGATTCGCGCTTGAGTGCGTCCCAGTTTTTCAGCACCTCATCACAATTGTCCGCCTTGACTTCTCCGAAAACATGAGGGTGGCGGTATACCAGCTTCTGGCAGATGTCATTGCACACATCGTCGAAATCGAACGTCCCTTTTTCACGTTCGATCTGCGCATGGAATACTATCTGGAGCAGAAGGTCGCCAAGCTCTTCGCGAAGCATTTCGGGGCTGTCCTTGTCGATGCCCTCACATACCTCGTATGTTTCCTCGATCAGATCGGTGCGGATACTTTCGTGCGTCTGTACCTTGTCCCACGGACAGCCCTCAGGCGAGCGAAGTATCTCAAGTATCCTGAGAAGATCGTCTATATCATATCTGTCCTTGAAATCAAAGTTGACCATAAAGTTCACCAAACCTTTTTATAATGCCGTTTTAGGGCGATACCTTTTATATATTACCCTATTTTCGGGCAATTTTCAAGGGCTTTTGTAAAATTTTTTCCTTGTTTTTTATTAATCGTCGCTTTTGACGAAATTCCCCGGTTGAAATTAGTGATATTCCATAAATCAAAGCACCCACAAATACCGGCAGAATCACATTAAATGGCTTTGGCAAACCAATCCCAACCGTTTGATAAACCAGAAAAGCACCGGCCGCACATAGTATCGAGCAGAGAAAAGGCTTCATTACGCAGTGCACAACGCTTATCTCTCTTGAAAGCTCCCTTTTAAGAATGAAAGAACCAACCGCCGCCATCACAGAATATCCCGCAGCAGTGGAAATTGCCGCGCCAGTGATATTCACGCAGGGTATGGACATAAGCAGCGGATTCAGCACAGCTTTTAGGGCAACAGCGCAGCTCATGAGGATAAGAGGAACATACGCCTTTCCTATTGCCTGAAAAACTCCGAACATAGCTGACCCGGTTATCATAAAAATACCGCCTAGGCAGAGAATCACGAATCCGTCAGTGCACACGCTTATTTCGGCGCTTCGGCTGCTGTAAAGGAGCTTCAAAAGCGGCTCTCCGAGGACGGCCGCCCCAAGGCATGCCGGAAATCCAATCATTGAAGCCGCACGAAACAGCATACAGCAGCCATTCGCCGCAGATTTCAGGTCTTTGCGCTCCCATGCGGCAGTGATTTCAGGAATTGCCGTTTTCTCGGTCATTCCCGCAAATGCCGGGATAAGCATAAACATGGTCATGGCGATTCCGGAGTAGCTTCCGTACATAAAATTCGCAAGCCCGTCTATCCCTCCGCAGGAGTTTACCGCGGCATTAAATTCCCGGATAAAATAGGCGCTGTTAACTTCTGCTGAAGATTTCAGGGTGCGTGTAACGGTCAGCAGGTCAACAAATCCTACGCAGTTCATTATCAATGCAGAAGCGGCAACTGGGATTATCTCCTTTATCAGCCGAAAGCAGATGTCACGATTTCTATCTGTTGGCGTGTTATCGTGAAATTCCTGTCTGCGCGTTTTCCTGTCAGAGAAGAGGAGGGACAGCAATCCGCAAAGCTCGCTTATAGACACTGCTAGCACAGCTCCAGCCGCCGCAAAAGGGAGCACAGCGGAATAAGCTTCGTCATAGGTCGCATAATTCTTCCCGAACAGGTCAAGCCCTGCATCAAAACGATATTTTGCCCAGAAAACTATCCCATAAGACAGCGCAAGTCCGAAAACAGCCCTTGAAACAGCCTCGGCAACCGCAGCGGAAGCT
>CALBGD010000477.1 GCA_937893735.1 uncultured Clostridia bacterium
GCCTTTTACATATCCTATACTTGACAGAATGGGTCTGGACAAGTACAACGTATACAATATACTGACCCGCACTCACGGCATCACGCCGTACGACGAATACTGGATACGCTTTGACGGCGAGAAGATATCCTACGACGACGCGCTCAGGGAGTTCGAGGAATACATGATAGAGCCAGAGGCTCAGCCAATGCCGGTCCCCGGAATGCCTGCGCCCGCCGCGCGTCCGGCGAAGCGTCCCGCTCCCGTAAAAGCAGAGGAAAAGCCGGACATCAGCTCGATACTCAATCAGAACAAGGTAGATGTGGAATCCATCACCGCCGGAAGCCGCATACCAGTCTGCATAGCCCCGGACGAATCCTACGCCCCCGCGATGGAGCTTGAAAACAACAAGATGTCCGAGGACGAGATAGAGAAGCTCCTTCACTCCGTCGGTCTTGATGACGATGAATCCGACAGCGAAAAGGAAGGCTCCGACAGCTCAGACAGTTCAAAGGACAGCTCCGACAAGCCTGATATCGCGGTCGGAAACGCGGACGCACTGCCCGTGGACGGCTCCAGCCGCTCCGAGGAGTACACCGAGCCCTCCGGCGGCAAAATGTCCCAGGACGATATCGAGAAGCTCCTCTCGGCAAGCGCTCCCGCTGAGCCTGAGCCTGCTCCCAAGCCTGCGGAATCCGAGCCCTCCGGCGGCAAGATGTCTCAGGACGATATCGAGAAGCTCCTCTCGGCAAGCGCTCCCGCTGAGCCTGAGCCTGCTCCCAAGCCTGCGGAATCCGAGCCCTCCGGCGGCAAGATGTCTCAGGACGATATCGAGAAGCTCCTCTCGGCAAGCGCTCCCGCTGAGCCTGAGCCCGCTCCCAAGCCTGCGGAATCCGAGCCCGCTCCGGAGCCCGCGAAATCCGCTCCTGCTCCGGCTAAGTCCTCCAGAAAATCCCGCGACACCAAGAAGGCGCTTCTGGACAGACTTGCTCCGTCCTCCGGCTCCGGGTCGTCCGATGGAAAGATGTCCCATGACGATATAGAAAAGGCATTCATGGAAAGACTGGCTCCCTCCGCTCCTGCTGAGCCCGAGAAGTCCGAGCCGGATAAAGTTCCCGAAACTGCTCCCGCAGGCGGCAAGATGTCTCAGGAGGACATCGAAAAGCTCCTCGCGGCTCGGGCTCCTGCCGAGCCCGAGCCCGCAAAGCCAGAGCCGGACAAGGTGCCCGAGACTGCTCCCGCAGGCGGAAAAATGTCACAGAACGACATTGAGGCGCTCCTTAACAGCATGAAAGAGGAAGCCAGCAAGTAATCGTCATATTTCATAAAAGTTTCACACAGGCGGGGCGGTTTTTTCACACTCTCGTGTTATACTGAATACGCTTGAATCGTGAAAGGAAACAGAAATGGCAAAAGAAAAACAGCGCTCATACGAGCTGGAGCCGGTGCAGAAGCTTATTCCAGCCGACTCCCAGCAGAAAATAATGGATCAGCTCTACCAGTTCATGGAGCTGGAGCACCTGTACGAATCCGCGATACGCGAGGTCAAGACCAAGCTTGAGATACTCGACAGCGAATTCAAGACCAAGTACGACCACAACCCGATACACCACCTTGAGGACCGCGTGAAGTCCCCGCAGAGCATTCTCGAGAAGCTCAACCGCAAGGGTATCCCGTTCAGCTGCGAGAATGCCCGCAATGAGCTCAACGACATCGCCGGAGTGCGGGTAGTATGCAACTACATCGACGACATCTACACCGTGGCGGACCTGCTCACCGCGCAGGACGACGTGAAGCTCGTCAAGCGCAAGGACTACATAAAGGAGCCCAAGCCCAACGGCTACCGGAGCCTCCACCTCGTGATAGAGACCCCGGTGTACCTCTCCGAGAAGAAGGAGCTGGTGCACGTCGAGGTGCAGATACGCACCATCGCGATGAATTTCTGGGCTACGCTGGAGCACGACCTCAAATACAAGACCGACAGCGTGGTTTCCGCGGACCTAGCCTCCCAGCTCAAGGACTGCGCCGAGACCATCGCCCGCACCGACCAGCAGATGCAGGATATCTACAAGGCTCTGCATGAGATATGAATCTTGTCGGATAGTGTAATTTTGCAGAGATATTACTTATAGAAATGCGAAAGGAGAGCCTGCGGCTCTCCTTTTGATTTATCTGCCAGGCTTGTTCAGCCGATCTTCCCCGAGATGAACGCCGGGACTTCCTCCGGCTTTATGCCGAGCACGAACGAAAACTCGCCGTTTATCATGTCCTCTGCGGCGCGCAGCGTCCGCTCGTCTGCGGAATTAAGGCTCTTCCCGTGCTCCTCGCGGCGGCGCTTCTCAAGGTATATCCCCTTTACCATCGCCGCAGTGCGCAGTATATCTCCGCTGGAGAGCACCTCCGCGTGGCGGCGTTTTCGCTCCATCGGGTCGGGACACCAGTCCTCCGCCGCGCCCATCTCGCTGATAAGCGACATTATCTCCTCCCGGGTGTGCACCGCCCGGAGCTTCTCCGCAGCCGTTTCCGCCGGGACGTAATACCGCGCCCCCGCCGAGTTCACCGGAGTCAGCACGCAGTATTCCCGCTCGTGCACGCCGTCCGCGCACTGCTTCTCGAAGCCCTCTACCCGGCACAGCTCCGTGTTCCTGTAAATTACGTGTTCCCCTGTCTGAAGCACCATGATGTCTCCTTTCCCGTCCGCCTTGTCCATACTATATTAATTGTATCACATATCTGTTATTTTTTCAAAGGGAATAGTGCACAAACTCCCCGCAGGATCATATGTGCACTATTCTGTATTTTTCCGGCAGGATTCTACAAAACGTTATATACGCGGAGCCGATTTCTTAAAAATATTCTAAATCATCTGCAACCGATTGACAAACGCCCTGCATAGGTGTATAATAATATGGTGTAATTTGCGCCGTATCATGCCATTTTGTGGCATTACAAGAAAATGCCGCTACCCGTTGCGTATTCCGGCAGAAAAAATGTATAAAAAATTGCTGAAATGCTGAAACTTTTTCTTGAAACGAACTGACTTCAGTATTGCAGGCAGTAAGCGAGGTGAGCACTGCGTGGGAAATCCAGACTTAGACAGCTACTTTGACGCCGTATATGCCGAAACTTTCGGGGCGGTTTCCAGATTTGTGGCAAGCCACGCAGCACGCTTTCAGGATTCTGAGGACATTATACAGAACGTTTACACCCGCTTCTACAAGAGGATATCCGACAAGGGATTTGCTGATATAGACTCCCCGGAGGCGTTCCTCATAAATATCGCGAAATTTGAGTGCCGCACCGTGTTCTCCGGGTTCATGCGCCGGAAAGAGCGCGACGTTATCCTCTCGGAATTCGACGAGGAGCAGTCCGCAGCCATCGAGGCGGATATGTCCCGCGACCAGAAGCTCCTTGAGGACGTGATGGCAGATAAAATACTCGCGAAGCAGATATTCGACGACATCATGTCCGGCGACGAGACCGTGGGAAAGATATTCTACCTCCACTTCGTATGCGACATGAAGCTGGAGGAAGTAGCGGATAAGCTCGGGATAAAGACCGCAACCGTCAAGACCAAGCTCTACCGCACGATTGAAAAACAGAAGAAAAAGTTCGGCATCTGATGCCGGGCTGCATATACTGATAGTAATATAACATCAACATGGAAAGGAGGTCTGCCGTATGAATAAAAACGAGTTCTACAAACAGCTCATGAGCGAATACACGTTCGACGCCGATAAGATACGCGAGAACGCAAAGCGCGGTGCAAAGCGGCAGAAGCTCCAACCCATGTATATCGGCATGACCGCTGCGGCAGCGGCCTGCGTGGTCACGGTCGGCACCATCGCCGCGGTGAACCTCGGCGGCAGGGGCGGCGTCAGCATTCAGGATTCCGGGCTGACACAGCTCTCCGCAAGCGACAGGCTCTCCCACGCGCTCGAACAGCTCGAGCAGGAGCGCGGCAGCTCTGAATCCAAGGATTTCCTTATCACGTTCTCCGCGCCTATGTCCCCCGCAGAGGCTCAGGCAGTGCTCACCGCCTACACGGACGGCTCCATGCCGGTAAAGCAGCTCTATTTTGCTGACGGCACGAGGATATCCAACACCGGCGATATCGCAAAGGTGTTCGCCGGCGGCTCATATCAGATAACCGGCGCGGCAGTGTACTGCTCCGGCGACACGGCGGCAAAGCTCCAGAGCGACCCCGAAGTGTTCCTTGTTGAATCCATGAGCCAGAACGATTTCGACAACGCAGCCCCCGTCAACATCGACGAGGTGAATACAGAGGAGATATCCATTCCCGAGCCGGCAGTGACAGAGCCTGCCACCGTCACCACTCCGGGAAGCACCGCGCCGCTGAACCCCGCTGAGGACAACTCCGGCAGCGACGGCACGGTCGAGGACCCCTCCACCGAGGAAATGGACGGCACCGTTGAGCCCGCCGCCACGACAGACGCCGTGACAGAAGAAACGGACGATTCGGAGCCCATAACCACAGAGGTCCCCGCAGAGACCACCCCGGCTGACACCACCGCTCCCGGCACCACAACACCGGAACCCCCCACGCCGGCGGCTCCCGCAGAAATTTCCCTGCCCGACGGAGTGACCCTCCAGCCGAATTACAGCGCGCCCGCCCTGAACACCTATATCGGCGGCGACAACGCATTCTTCCTGACGGATAACGTGATGTTTGTCAGAAACGGCGACTACGTTGAGCTTTACAGATACTCCCCCGACAGCGAGAAGCTCCTCTGCTCCGAGCAGCTTGAGGACGCCAAGGTAGTCTGGGTCTCTGAAAACGGCGGAAAGCTGATGCTCACCGGGCTCAGCTCCTACGGCACAAGAGGGCGCACGCTCCTCGTTGACGCCGAGGCTGAGTACATCACCGACCTCTCCACCGAGGACAGCGTTATGACCGGAGTGCTCTCCAGCGCTTCCTACAACGCTGACAGCGGTCTGCTGGTGCTCAATATCCGCGATGAGGGAATGTACTACGTCAGCGTAATGACCGTTGACATGGACGGCTCCGCCAGCTATGTCGGCACAGTTTACAGATCTGATTCCAAGATATCCACAGCCGCAATGAACGGCAGCACAATTTACCTGCTGAAGGGCTCCTCGCTTTTCGCCGTGGACGCTTACAGCGGCGATACACGCTACGTCATGAGCCTCAGCGAGACCCCCGAGATGAACCGCAACTACGCGTTCACGCACGCGGTATTCACATTCCCTGACGGAACCGTGAACATCTTCGACCCGGCTTCCGAAAGCCTTATCCGGCTCTCCGGCAGCGACCCGACAGTGACCTTCGGCGCAAGCAGTCACAGCTTCCTTAACGGCGGCATATGCTACACCATCTCCGGCGGGAATATCTCCGCAGACGGCGGTATCTCCGCGCTGGCGGCGATAGAATACAAAAAGAGCTTCTCCAGCGAATATGCGGCTTCCGCAAGCGGCGGACTGGTACACGTTACCGCCAGCGCTTACAGCAGACTGAACCGCGATTCCCTGCTGACTTTCAGCAATATCACCGAGAGCGCCCCGGCGGGATTCCGTCAGGTGCTTGACGGCGCGATAGGACTGAACAACGCGCTCGCGCTCCAGACCCTCGAGGACAGCGGCATGACAAAGCCGGAAACCGTATCCAGCAGCCTTGCGGTGTACTACTCCGCTTCGGCGGCGCAGAAGCTCCTCGCAAAATGCGGCATTGAGAGCTACGGCGCGCTCCGCTACAATAACGGCGGGCTCACCGCGATGAATGCGGCTGACACGGCGCTCGTCATCTCCTCGGAGAACGGCTATGCGGCGGAAGGCGTGCTCTATGTCAAGGCAGGCACTTTCGCAGGCAGGACAGCTTACCGCTCCATGAACGTCAGGTTCGTTAAGGAGGACGGCTTCTGGAAGCTTGACACGATACTCTGATTTTTCTGAAATCAAATACTCGGCGGGGAGGGAAACCTCCCCGCTTTTGTCACATTTTTCGCGATAATGCGCATTAATGTGCGCACAAAATGTGAAAATCTCAAAAAATACTATACTTTTGAGCGGTTTTATGCTATAATATTAACAATAGCGTTCATCTCTCCGCATGGACTGGACAAATCGACCGCGCTGTCTCAGCGCTTGGGTGATATCATGGACAAGAAAAAGAAGATAAAATACATCAGAATCAAGGACGACCAGCCGAAGAAGCGCTCCGGAAAAAAGAAGAGCCGCACCATGAAGAACATCGGGCACGCCCTCACTGTCGTGGGCACTACTTTCTCCGCAATGCTCCTCGTGCTGGTAATTATGGTCTGCGTAGTCGTCACCGTGCTCGCGGTGTACGTTCTGGATTTCGCGGACAACAGCTACGACGCGAACCTCCGCGACATCGAGATGAAGTACACCAGCTTCATCTACGGCTACGACGAGGACGGCTCCCTTGTGGAGATAAAGCACCTCGCCACCGAACAGAACCGTATCTGGGTGGATTACGAGGACATCTCCCCGAACATCATCAATGCGGTCGTTGCCTCCGAGGACAAGCGATTCTACACCCACAAGGGCGTTGACTGGTACCGTACCGTCGGAGCGTTCTTCTCCAACGGCGACAGCGGCGGCGGTTCCACGATAACCCAGCAGCTTGTAAAGAACCTCACCGGCGATAAGGAAGTAAGCTGGGAGCGTAAGCTCCGCGAGATATTCCGCGCACTCAGCCTTGAAGAAAAGTACACCAAGATAGACATTCTGGAGAGCTACCTCAATCAGATATGGTTCGGCGGAATGGTCTACGGAGTCGGCGCGGCTTCACAGTACTACTTCGGCAAGGACGCGTCGGAGCTCAACATCGGCGAGGCGGCTGTCCTCGCAGGAATGATACGAAACCCCGGCAAGATGTCCCCCTACTACGACCTTGAGCGAAGCAAGACCCAGCAGGTCTACTCGCTGAGGTGTATGTACGAGCAGGGCATGATCTCCACCAAGGAATACGAGGACTACAAGAACAACGTCATCGAGGTGCGCTTCGCAAAGCCGGTATACGGCACGGCTTACGGCTATGTTGACCCCCGCTCGCTGGAGGACAAGAACACCGACGACGATCTTGCGCCGGAGGTACGCGACGACACCTATGAGGCGTACAAGTGGAACGGCGACTACACCGTTTCGCAGGACTGGTACGTTGACGCCGCCATCGATCAGGTCATCACCGATTTTGCAGAGCTCAAGGGAATAACCTACACCTCCGCGAAGAACGAGCTGTACAACGGCGGTTACAGCATCTATATCAACGAGAACATGAAACTCCAGAAGATACTGGAGGAGAAATACAGGGATCCCTACACGGTGCTTTCCTTCTACAACAAGGCGGCGGCGGAAAAGGACCTGATACAGTCCGCATTCGTTATAATGGACTACACCGGAACCGTTCAGGCGGTGGCGGGCGGCCTC
>CALBGD010000478.1 GCA_937893735.1 uncultured Clostridia bacterium
CGGGTCGGAGAAGCCTCCGACGTGACCGGAAGCCACCCATGTCTGCGGGTTCATCAGGATAGCGGAATCAAGTCCTACGTTGTACTTGTTCTCCTGAATGAACTTCTTGCGCCATGCGTTCTTGATGTTGGTCTTGAGCTCAACGCCGAGGGGACCGTAGTCCCATGTGTTTGCAAGTCCGCCGTAGATCTCACTGCCGGGATAAACGAAGCCCCTGCCCTTGCAGAGAGCAACGATTTTGTCGAGGGTCTTTTCTGTGTTGTTCATGTCTTGTTCCTTTCATGCCCTGCATGGCTTGCAGGGACGATAAAATAGTTTCCTATATAGTATAACGCAAAACCGCTCATTAGTCAAGTAGTGCCACAAACAAAACGGGGGCATTTCTGCTCCCGTATATTAAACTTATCCGCCAAGATGAAGCACCTGTAACAGCAGGAGCCAGCTCAGCCCGTAATATGTCACAACCGCAACGAGGTCGTTCACAGTGGTTATCAGCGGACCGGAGGCAACCGCCGGGTCTACGCCTATCTTCTTGAAGAACATCGGGACAAGCGTGCCGACTCCGCTGGAAATAAGCATAGCAAGCATCAGCGCTGCGCCTATGCACGCGGAAACCGCAAACGAAAATCCCGCGGGATATTCCTTGAACAGCATGATGTAAAGTCCCACGAAAAGCACCGAAAGCACCCCGAGGATAAGTCCGCAGGAAAGTCCCACGCGCATTTCCTTGCCGACCAGCTTCAATTTCTTCCCCGCTGTGAGGTCCTTGTCCATCAGCACGCGGATAGTCACTGCCAGCGACTGGGTTCCCACATTGCCCGCCATATCGAGTATAAGCGACTGGAACGCCATTATTATCGTGAGCTGCGACACTACCTTTTCGAATGCCCCGACAACTCCCGACACCGCCATGCCAAGCACCAGCAGGATAAGAAGCCACGGCATACGCTTTTTAAGGCTGGCGAAAAGCGGCTCGTGCAGGTCCTCCTCCCCGGAAAGACCGCCCAGCTTTGCGTAGTCGTCGCCCATCTCGTCGTCAACGGCCTCCAGCAGGCTTTCAAGCGTGATAACGCCGAGGATATGATTCCCGCTGTCCAGCACCGGGACGCTGCTCTCGGAGTAGCTCTTCAGCCGCTCAATGCAGTCCTCCGTCCTCTCGGTGCTGTAAACATACGGGAAGCTCTGCTGTATCAGCGGCTTTATTTCAGCGTGCTTTTCAGCTGTGAGGAGCTCCCGCAGACCCACTGCGCCGCAGAAAAATCCGTTTTCCGCCGTTACGAATATCGTGGAGATATTGTCGTTTTCCTTCGCTTGATCCATCAGCGCCCGGGTAGCCTCGGCGGCGGTCATTCCGGAGTTTATCGAGATATAGTTTGTGGTCATGCGGCTGCCTATCTCGTCGTCGTCAAACGACACGATGAGCTCCAGCTTTCTTCTTGTTTCTTCGTCAAGAAGCTCAAAAAGCTGATTTCTTTTTTCTTTCGGGAATTCCCGCAGGACGTCCGCCGCCGCGTCAGTCTCCATCTTTCCGATAAGGAGCACCGTTTTCCCGAGATCGGTCTCTTTGAGATACTCAGCGGCGTTTTCCGGCTCGAAATACTCGAAAACGTCAGCAAGCTCCTCCATGTCCAGCGTGCGGAAGAGCTTCATGCGCTCCCCCGTGCTCAGCAGCTCCGCCGCCTTTGCGATATCCCCTGCATGGTATTCCGCAAGACGCTCCTGCGAAGCCTTCGGCGAAAGATTGCTCCTGACGAGCTCGGCTATCTCCGCTGCGTGATCCCTGATCATTGATTCGTTCATTGCCATAGTAGTACCCTGCCTTTCATCAAATTATGCTGCATCTGAGTGAAAGTGAAGCCGGGCACAGTATGCGCCTATATTACTTTTTGAAGCGGGCAGAGCCGCTGTTCCGGGCGGCATACCGTGTACTTCGCCCGTGACTGTCACCATTTTTCAACTCTGCTCACCTCTCTTTTACGATTTTTGCAACGTGATAATTATAGCACCATAATCAATTATCTGTCAACCCCGGCGAAATTTTTTTCACAGGATTTTCAGAAAACTGCTCACAGCTTATACTGCATGAAGTTGCCGTTCTTTACGAATCCGAAGTCCGTATACAGCAGTACTCCCATATCGGAGGCGGTTATCTGCACGGTGCCGCAGCCGTACCGCCGCGCCTCACCGACAACTTTCGACAGGAGCTCCCGCGCTATGCCCTGCCTGCGGTATTCCGGGTCGGTGTACATACTCGACAGCAGACCCATTTTCCCGCTCGGGCAGCCGAAATACGGCGACTTTTCGACAAAGGACATTCCAGAAGTACCGACTATTCTTTCTCCGTCCACCGCCAGCCATGAAACAAATGTGCCGTCAGCCATGTGCCGGGTGTAGTAGTCCAGAAGCGCCGGACGCAGGTCTATGTCCTCTTTTGCGCCCTCCTCGCGGAGCTGATTTATACGCATAGAAATGAACCTGTCAAGGTCGTCTGATGTAAGCCTGCGATATTTTATCTCCATTTCTGACCTCCATATACAAAAGCGCGCCGATATACCCGAAGTAATACCGGCGCGATAATATTCAATCTGTCAACAGAATCAGAGCTTCTCGATCCAGCCCATGTCGTCCGGAATCTTGCCGTACTGCATACCTGTCATGGTGTCGTAGAGCTTCTGAGTGATCGGGCCGATCTTGCCGCCTCCGATCTCCATGATCTTGTCGCCCCACTTGAGGTGGCCTACCGGAGAAACGACAGCCGCAGTACCTGTGCCGAATACCTCGTCCAGCTTGCCTGCGTCGTAAGCGTCAGCAACCTCCTGAATGGTGATACGGCGCTCGGAAACCTTCATGCCCCACTTTCTGCAAAGCTCCAGCGCGGACTTTCTGGTGATACCGGAAAGAATGCTGCCCTGAAGGGACGGAGTAACTACCTCGCCATCGATAACGAACATAATGTTCATTGCGCCGACTTCCTCTATGTACTTGCGCTCAACGCCGTCAAGCCACAGTACCTGAGAATAGTTCTGCTTGTGTGCCTCGTCCTGACCTGCAAGGGAAGCAGCGTAGTTGCCGCCGGTCTTTGTGAAGCCCATTCCGCCTCTTACTGCGCGGACATAGTTGGTCTCGACATAGATATTTACAGGGTTGAGACCGGTGCTGTAATATGCGCCGGACGGGCTCATGATGATCATGAAATAGTACTTTTCGCCGGGACGTACACCGAGGAACGGATCAGCCGCGAAGATGAACGGACGGATATACAGAGATGCGCCGTCAATGTGCGGAACCCAGTCCTTGTCTATCTCAACGAGGGTGTGGAGAGCCTGAAGGGCGTCCTTCTCGTTTATCTTCGGGATAACAAGTCTCTCAGCAGAAACATTCATTCTCTTGAAGTTCTCCTCCGGACGGAAGAACTGAATGTCGCCGGTGGGGGTTCTGTAAGCCTTCATGCCCTCGAAGATCTCCTGACCATAGTGAAGGACCATCGCGGACGGCATAAGCTCGATAGGGCCGTAGGGCACGATGCGTGCGTCATGCCAGCCCTGACCTTCGTCGTACTCCATGACGAACATATGGTCGGTAAAGATATGACCGAAGCCGAGCTTGGTTTCATCAGCGGGCTTCTGCTTGGGATGTGTTGTTTTTTCGATTCTGATATCCATTGTTGTATCCTTTCCAATACGCCCCGCATTGCGCCGGGCTGCACCCTGTTTTAATAATACACTTTTATTATATCACTATTGCGCCGACTTGTAAACAATTTTTTCTGCTTTTTTTCAGAAAAATGCAATTTTCACATGGCCGACCCGGCAAAATATACACAGGTGATATAAAATGGGAAGTTTTCCGAACTGCCTATGTCCGTTTTTTTCAACAAAACCCTGTTTGTGCGCCCGGAATCTTCGTTTTTTTCAACAATCAACAGCGAAAAACTTTGTTTATGATATTGTATTGACAGTCCCTGTATTTTTTGCTACAATGAGTATGGTGGACTGCGCACATAACAAAAAAGCAGAAGCATACATCACGTTGGAGGGGAAGCCACCCATGACAAAAAACGAAGCCAGCGCACATCAGACCGTCACTGTTTTATCGCAGGACGGCGAGCACATCGGTCTCACCTACCCAAGACGGGCGGCGGGGCTGGTTAAAAAAGGTCGGGCACGTTATGTGAACGACAGTATGATTCGTCTTGAAAGCGTGTCCGACGCAGAAATTACGGAGGACATAAAGATGGATAACATAAATACCCTTAACGAAAACAAGCCCGTGCAGGAGCAGCCTGTAAACCGCCTTTACTTTAACGCAAGGGAATGGAACTTCAACAAGGACTGCCAGCACAATGTCGGAAACCGCAGCTTCATGCAGGGGCCTGACGGAACTCTATCCGAGGCTTTCATGATAGGCGACTGGGGCTACAACTGGACTGAAATAGTCACAAAGCAGCTCATTCTGCCGAAGAAAACACTCCACACGTTTACATTCTGGCTCAACGGCGGCGAGAATGACAATAACAACGAGGTGTGCAGGTTTGAGATAGTGTTCAACAACGAATATGAGGAACGCTACACGTTCAATCTCAACCGTAACTTTATAAGACCGCTCAAAAAGGTGAACGGGTGGGAGCTCTACGAAATTCCGTTCATGACAGCGGACAATGAATACACACAGCTCCGCTTCGTGGCTCAGCGGGCATACATGACCGTCATGACGGCAAAGCCCATTGAGGAATATGCAGCTCTGCCAGACTCCGTGGACGAATTTGAAAGCGAACGTCCCCAGCGGCACAACATCATTTTCGAGGACGGCTGGCCTACAAACACATGGTACTCGACAAGGGCGCTGCGCGAAAAGCACAATAAAACCGCGAATGTCCCGGAAAAGCACGAGCTCTCTTTCCATGCCGCCGAAAATCTGATGAACCAGGCGCACGCGCTGAATGGCAGAGTTTCATTTGCGACGGACGAGATATCCAAAAAGCTTGACGGCATTTCCGGACTTTACGCAAGCCTTGGCGAAGAAATCGGCAATGCAGTCAGCAGAGCAATCAGCGGCAGAGATCCGGGAGATATCGACATAGACGATATATGCAGCGATATCATGGATAAGTTCAGCGACCAGATAGATAATATCACCGACGAAATATCCTCTGCCATCGACGAGCTGAACGGCGCAGTTCAGGATATGTCCGATTCCATTGAGGATATGAACGATGACGATTAAGGGTAATATCCGATAAAATACGACCGCCCCTCCCGGAAACGGGAGGGGTTATTTTTGTGAAAATTTACGTCATTTCCCGGAATATTTCCGCAATAAAATCCCACAATAATGCTGTTGATTTTATTGAAAGGAATGACGTCCATGAAGAAATACATTGCCCTCGCCGCCGTCTGCGCCGCCATTATAGCGGGAGTTTCCGCGCTTCCCGCCGCCGTTGAGGCAAGCGTGCCCGCCCTCCAGACAATCACCCCTAAAGAGGTCATCTACAACGAGACCGTCCGCGGAAGCGGCTCGCTGAGCTGCATAGGTCAGAGCAGCGTGACCTCCGCGCTGCCGCTGGTCATCAGCCATTACACTGTCGAAGAGGGAGATAAAGTGGAGGTAGGCGACGTTATCGCGGAGGTTGACCGCTCCGCAAGCGAAGCGTTTATCGGAAGTCTCGGAAAGGTGTCGCACCTCGCCGCAGCG
>CALBGD010000479.1 GCA_937893735.1 uncultured Clostridia bacterium
ATTCATCTACAGTCATATGGATTCTATTGTTGTACCAAAATATCAAACATCTGTATTTTTCATTAGGGTAATTTCCCCATGGAAAGCCAGTCTTTGTTTTTTCGAAAACATTTATCACATCAGTCGCTTTTACACAAACCCAGTGTTCCATATAATCTCCTGAATACTATATAAGTTTAGTTTGTCTATCCTTTTAATCCGGCTTTGCGGGTCTGACCAAAATACCCTGCTTTAAATAATATACCACATACCAAAAGAAAAGTCAACTGATATTCTGAGGATCCCACGCCTTAATCCACGATTATCCGCTTGGCGTATTTGTCCGTTATGAGCTTTCCCGGCGTATAAATAGCAGGGAGAACAGATGTCTGCTTCCGCTGCATCGCTCGGCGCAGAAAAGGACAGACTGGAAACCGAAAGAAACCAGTTTCTGAACGAAAGCAAGAAAGAGCGAAAGCGCTCCAGGTTCAGGGAACTGGGAATCGAACAGGAAAAGGAGCAGAAATTCATTTCATCTATAAACCGCAATTCCGGAAAATGCTGAAAAATCAATCGGCGATGGAGAAGAACAAGGAATTCCTTATGCTCAACCTGAATTAAGTGATGGTTCTGTCATTTGCTGTTGGAAAATATGAGGAAGTATTTGAGGGATTATTCAATTATCTCGTTTCTAACATTCCCTCGAAATAAAGACAAATCAATTGTCAGAAAACAAGCCTCATCTGATTCCACACGACATTTCCATGGACGGACTGCGACACGCCCTCGCTCACGAACCCGAATTTAGCATAATAAGGCACCAGCCTGTCCTTGCAGGTGAGGACAAGTCCCTTGTGCCCCTGGGCTTTCGCGTCGGAAACCGCGCGCCGGATAAGCTCCCCGGCGCAGCCGCGGCGGCGGTATTCCGGAACAGTATTCACGCCGAATATCATCTGCCATGCGCCGTTTTCATCGTGCATTGCCGCATTATCATACATTTCATCGGTAAGGTCCGGATTATCCGTGACCATTCCGTCAACGAACGCAATCAGCTTGTCCCCGTCGAACATCAGCCAGAAATGATTTGGGTAGTATTTCAGCCGCTCCGCTATGGATTCCCGCGAAGCCGCTTCACTTGCGGGGAAGCACTCGTTCTCTACTTCCGCGAGCTTGTCAAGGTCGTTTATCGCTGCATTTCGGATCTCCATTGTTGTACCTCCAGAATATTTTAAATACAGTATATCACATTTCACCACGATTGTAAATAAGAAAACGCCCCGTAGATTTACGAGGCGTTCGTGTTCTTATTTGCTGTACTCAGCGATTATCGTATCAACTATCGGCGAGAATTCCTCGGACTGCTTTGTCCAGCTTTCGCCGTCAAGCGTTACGGAGTTCAGCACGTCGATGTACTGGCTCTCGAAGTCGGAGCTGAATCCCCATGCGTTCTCCATAACGAACGTGAACTTGGACGGATCGCACATCTCGCGCCACAGGTCGTATTCCTGCTCGCCCCACTTGATCTGCCACTTTTCGGAGCCTGCATACTTGCCCTCCTGGAAGTACATGGGAGTGGGATCGACATGATCCTTGCGTACCTGCGCCTGTATCTCCGGGTCGGTGCCGTATACGCGGAAGCAGTTGATGAAATCCACCGCGCCCTTGATGTTCTTGGAACCCTTGGGAACAAGGAATCCGTAGGTGTCGTAGGCCTGATAGTATGTATCAGCCGTGGAATCCCTCGGGAACGGAACAAACGCGAAATCAGAAACCGTGCCGAAGATATCGTCCTCAACGCCCTTCTTGTTCTGGATATTCTCGGTCGCCGCCGTGTAAGTCCACTCCGGCTCCATGCCCAGAAACAGGAGCTGGTCGCAGTGCTCGGAGAATACCTGCGGAGATACCCGTGAATCGAACTGGTTTTTGTAGGTCAGACCGTTGCGGTTCAGATTCTCAAGGAACGTCATCGCCCGTGTGACCTCAGGGGTCTTGATGTTGTTCTGTATCGTTCCGTCGGAGTTCACCTTTACAAGCGTTGTTCCGGTGGTCGCAATGAACGAGCCGGTAATTGTTCCCGGGCCATAGAATCCGATGTTGTTTTCGTCCTTGTCGCAGAACTGCACCATCATGTCGCGCCATGCGTCCCATGTCCATTCGCCGTTCCTGTAAAGCTCATACGGGTCGGGGAGGTCGTTTTCCTCGATGGTTTTCTTGGAGTAGTTCAGCGCAAACGAAGTTGTTATGCGGTGCGGATAGTAGAAGTGCTTTCCGTTCCATACGAACGAATCAATTATCCCGGACATATCGCTCCACAGCGCGTTGTCCTTGTCGATGTAGTCGTCCAGCGCCTCGAACATATTCTTTGCGGCTGTCCCCGGGTAGAGGTACGCGTCCTTTGTCACGATATCCGGCGAATCGTCGGAAGATATCATCGTGCTGAGCTTCTCGAAATACGCGTCGCCGCTCGGGGTGCTTATCCAGTCGATGGAGCCGCCGTAAACGTCGCTCTGGTATCAGGCTCTGCTCGGTGCCTTTCTGGTCGGTGGTGTCGATCTCCTTTACCTCCTTGTCGGTGGCGGCGTTTGCGTCCGGGTCTGTGGTGGTGGAAGCCTGCGTTGCCGCCGGTTCGCTGCCCGGCGCTGAAATTCCGCTCTGGGAGCCGGAAACCGCAGGCTCGCTCTCGTCGCACGCGGTAAGTCCGCAGACCATTGCCGCCGCAAGAATACACGCCGCTGTTCTCTGCAATTTTTTCATGTTCTATACCTCCTGAAAATAAAATGCGTTTATCCGCTTATTTTTACGTTGAGCCCCTGTGCGCTTGTAACTCTGACGGAATCCGTCTTTCCGGAGAGCTTCACGAAAATCTCCCTGCCGCTGCGCTGAGCCGAGACGTGTAGAATTTCACTGCTGTCCGCGTCGTAAACGGTGGTTTCAGCGGAAGCGCCGTCTGCAAGCCCGTAAATCACCGCCTCGGCATTCTGCGCATAGTCGTATGTGAAGCTGCGCTTGAAATCGCCGTATACCACAATGCTTCCGGGCTTTGCAAACAGCGGCATTGAGAAATAATCGAACCGCTTTTCATACCACTTTCCGCCCTGTAATACCTCGCCGGACTGGATATCCGTCCATTCGCCCTCCGGGAGATACCAGAACGCCGTTCCGTTCTCGTTGAATATCGGAGCGACAAGCAGCGAATCGCCCAGCATATACTGCGTATCCAGCGCATGGCAGGTGCGGTCGTTCGGGAAATCTATTACCATAGCGCGCATCATCGGAAGCCCGGTGGCGTGGGTTTTCTGCCCCTGCGCCCAGATGTACGGCATAAGCCTGCCCTTTAATTTCGTCCAGTGGCGGAGCACATCGCAGCTTTCCTCGTCGAAGTTCCACGGCACCCTGTAAGAGCTGTTGCCGTGCAGCCTGCTGTGGGAGGACATCAGACCGAACGCGCACCAGCGCTTATAGAGGTCGGGAGTTCCCTGCGCTTCAAAGCCGCTTATATCGTGGCTGAAGTACCCGAAGCCGCTCATGCACAGGGACAGACCGCCCCGCAGCGTTTCCGCCATGGAGCCGTAATTCGAGAACAGTCGCCGCCCCAATGCACCGGGAACTTCTGACCGCCGACTGTGGCTGAACGAGCGAACAGGCACGCTTTGTCATGACCGTAGTACTCCTCCAGCACCTCGAACACCGTCTTGTTGTAGAGGTATGTATAGAAGTTGTGCATTTTATACGGGTCGCTGCCGTCGTAATATACCACGTCAGTCGGGATACGCTCGCCGAAATCCGTCTTGAATGCGTCAACGCCCATCTCGCACAGCGCCCGGAGCTTGGACTTGTACCACTCGCAGGCGGCGGGATTCGTGAAGTCGATTATCGCAAGTCCCGGCTGCCATGTGTCGCACTGCCATACGCTTCCATCGGGATTTCTGAGGAAATATCTGTTCTTCGCACCCTCTGCGAAAAGCGGGGAGCGCTGAGCAATATAGGGATTTATCCACACGCATATTTCCAGTCCCTTGGCTTTCAGCCGGGAGAGCATTGCATTGGGGTCGGGGAACATTCGCTTATCCCATGTGAGGTCGCACCAGTTGTATTCTTTCATCCAGAAGCAGTCGAAGTGGAACACTTCAAGCGGAATATCACGCTCCGCCATGCCGTCAATGAAGCTGGAAACCGTCTTTTCGTCATAATCCGTTGTGAACGACGTGGTGAGCCACAGCCCGAATGTGTAAGCCGGAGGGAGCGCGGGCTTTCCGGTGAGGTCGGTGTAGGTGCTTATCACGTCTGCCGGGCTTGCACCGCCTATCACGAAGTATTCCAGCTTCTCGCCCTGTACTGAGAACGCCGCCTTTGATACGGTTTCGCTGGCTATCTCGAAATCCACCTTTTCCGGGTGGTTCACAAGCAGTCCGTAATTGTTGGTGGAGAGGTAGAACGGGATAGACTTGTAGCTCTGCCCGGTAGCCGTGCCGCCGTCGTTGTTCCATATCTCCGCGGACTGACCGTTCTTCACGAATGTCGTGAATTTCTCGCCGAAGCCGTAAATGCTCTCGCCGACGCTTATGTTCATCATTTCGCGCATGAATGCGGGGTAGTCCGTTTCGCTGCGGGCGTAGAAACGGTTCTCGCGCTGTTCCTCCATGCGGAGTTCAGTGCGCC
>CALBGD010000480.1 GCA_937893735.1 uncultured Clostridia bacterium
TCCGGTCAGCAGGTAATGGATATGCCCGGCAAGGGTGTTGATGTGCGCGATGTCCTTAACGTGCTCTTCGCTGTTCAGAATCGCCTGATAGAGGTGCGCGATACTCCAGCGCTGGGGGATATTGAAGCCGAGCAGCTCCGACAGCCCGGAAGCCGCCTGCTCGGTTATCGTGTTTCTCCAGGTACGGAACGGAACGAGCAGTCTGTCGTCCTTGTCGAACGCCATGTAGCCGTGCATCATGCCGGAGATTCCCATTGCGCCGTAGCCCGTGGGAACTACGCCGTACTTGCTCTTTACGTCCTCCACAAGGCTGGCGTAGCAGTGCTGAAGTCCGGTCGTGATGTCGTCAAGCGAGTAAGTCCACACGCCGTTTTCGTAGCGGTTCTGCCAGTCGTGGCTGCCGCTGGCTATGGGCGCGAACGTGTCGTCTATGAGCACCGCCTTGATTCTGGTGGAGCCGAATTCTATGCCGAGGTAGGTTTTGTTGTTCTGTATTTTTTCCTGTATAGTCATACTATCACCTCTTGAGAGCCGCAGCAGCGTCAAGTAATGCGAGCTGCTGCTCAAAGCTGTTGATGTCGGTCTTGTCGTCGATCACCACGAGTTCCGTATTCGTCATCTTAGCAAACAGACGGATATCATCGACAGTGAGCGCCGTGGAAACTACCGCATGATGAGCGCCGCCGGCGTATATCCATGCAGCCGCGCCGGTAGCAAAATCTGGCTTCAGCTTCCACATCAGCCTTGCGACAGGGAGTTTCGGCATAGGAGCAGGCTGCTTTACAAGCGTGATCTCAGCGCATACAAGGCGGAATCTGTCGCCAAGGTCTATCATGGAAACCGCGATACCCTCGCCGTCAATGCCGTCGAACACAAGGCGCGCCGGGTCGGATTTTCCGCCGATCCCAAGAGGGTGCACCTGAATCTCCGGCTTGTTTGCCGCGAACACCGGAGATACCTCCAGCATATGCGCCGCAAGCTCCAGTTCCTCGCCGGAAGTGAGGTCGTAGGTGTAGTCCTCCATGAATCCGGTGGAACCCTTTCTTCCCTCGGACATCTTGAACAGCACTGCGCCGAGAGCCGCAGTCTTATAGTCGCCCTCCGGACCGAATCCCACGCCCTTTGCCATGAGATTCTGCGCCGCGATTCCGGGAAGCTGGTTCAGTCCGTGGAGATCCTGGAACGTATCGGTGAATGCGCCTACCCGTTCCCGCGCGATGAACTTGTCGAGAGCCACTTCATATTTAGCCTGCTCGCGAACAGCGGCGATGTTGTCCGTTGCCATCGTGTACTTTTCGGTGTATTCAGCCATTTTGGCGTCTATCTCGGATTCGGTAACGCTGTCGGCGATCTCCACTACATCGCCGATACCGTAGTAGTTCACGTTCCAGCCGAAGCGAATCTCGCTTTCAACGCGGTCGCCGTCAGTGACTGCGACATCACGCATATTGTTTCCGAGCATTGCTACTCTCAGAGTCCTGCTGAACGCAGCAGCGGAAGCGGCATGAGCGAATCTGCGGATCTTCTCAATAACGTCCTCGTGCTGATAGTAGCCTACAACGACCTCGCGCTTAATGCCGAGCCTTGTGCAGATGAACCCAAACTCGCGGTCGCCGTGCGCGGACTGGTTGAGGTTCATGAAGTCCATGTCGATGCTGTCATAAGGGAGCTTTTCGTTAAACTGTGTGTGCAGGTGGAGCATTGGCTTTTTCAGGGCTTTCAACGCTCTTATCCACATCTTGGCGGGAGAGAACGTGTGCATCCACATGATAACGCCTATACACTCCTTGTCGGAGGAGGCGCGCACGCAGATGTCCTCGGCTTCGTCGGCGGTCTTTACCACCGGCTGGAATACGACTTCTGCAATGTCCGAGAGCTTTTCATTCAGGAAATCAGCCATCTGGGTGCTGTCCTTGGCGGCCTGCGCGAGGGTCTCCTCGCCGTAAAGATCCTGGCTTCCGGTAACAAAGTATATCTTGTTCATAATAATTCTCCTTTACAAAAAAGCCGCACCGGAAACTATGTTTCAGTGCGGCTTGTGTTTATGCCTTTTTCTTGTTCTTTCTGGAAAGAACCACGCTCTGGATAACAAGGAACAGGCAGATCATTGCCGCAACGGTAATGTTCGTCCACCATGCGTCGTCAAGTCCGAGGGAAGAAACGATGTTCTTTATCGTACTCAGCGAGATGACTCCGAACAGCGTTCCTATGATGTTGCCGGAACCGCCTGAGAGCATCGTGCCGCCGATGATGGAGGAAGCAATCGCGTTCATCTCGGCTCCGCTTGCATGGGAGGGTGAACCGGAGCCGACATGAAGGAAGTAAACAAAGCCGCCTATACCTGCGAGCACTCCGCACATCAGGTAAGCGAAGAACTTTGTGCGCTTAACGTTGATACCGAGCATATTTGCGCTCTGGCTGTTTCCGCCGATAGCGTAGAATCCGCGTCCGAGTTTGCCCCATTTGAGGAACACGAACAGTATCGCCACGATCAGCAGCGCGACTACGACGCCTATTTCTATGTACGCCGGAACAAATACGCCATGCTTGTTTGTGGAGCCTATTCCGGGAAGTGATATTCTTGTTTCCTTGAGTGCGCGGAACTCTTCGTTCTCAACGTTGAACTGCGTTGCGTTGACTATGGTCGTCATGCCCTTTGCGAAGAACATT
>CALBGD010000481.1 GCA_937893735.1 uncultured Clostridia bacterium
GATAAGCATTGCGATGTGCCATTTCCTGAACGGCTTGCAGACTCCCCACAGAACTCCGTAGCAGACGGCGCCGGTGAGGTATACCGCCATTACGGAAAGCCGCTCCTGCGGTATGGCAAAGATATGCTGAAGAATGAGAAGCGCCGATATTCCGAGCACGACCGTCAGTCCGCCCGGAAGCGCCTTTTTCAGGACGTTTGCAATAAAGCTGCCGCTTACGCGCTCGTGATTCGGCTCAAGAGCCAGCAGGAACGATGGAGCTCCGATGAACAGCGCGCTGATAAGCGTTAGCTGAATCGGCTGGAACGGATAAGCCGCAGGAGCAAACAGAAACAACAGCGCCAGCAGGAACGAGAATATAGTTTTTACAAGGAACAGAGCCGCAGAGCGCTGAATGTTGTTTATACAGCGGCGCCCCTCCTGCACGGCGAGCGGCATGGAGGAAAAGTCCGAATCCAGAAGAACAAGCTGTGAAACGCAGCGTGCCGCGTCGCTTCCGGACTGCATCGCAACGGAGCAGTCCGCTTCGCGCAGTGCCAGAACATCGTTCACGCCGTCTCCTGTCATTGCGACCTTGTGCCCCTGCGACTGGAGCGCCCTTACAAGCGCCAGCTTCCTTGCGGGGGTCACTCTGCCGAAAACCGTGTATTTCCCGGCGGCTTCATTTATTTCATCGTCCGAAAGCAGGGAAGCGTCCACGCAGCTTTCCGCCCCGGGAAGCCCGGCTTTTGCCGCGACATTTGATACAGTCACCGGGTCGTCGCCGGAGATAACCTTGAGCGTAACTCCCTGCTCCCGGAAATAAGCCAGCGTTGAGGGAGCGCTCCCGCGTATTTCGTCCGACAGGATCACAAGAGCTTTAGGCGTGAGCCCGGCGGGAAGCGCCTTTCCCGGCAGCCCGGAATCGCTCTGAGCCAGAAGAAGCACCCGCTGACCCTTTGCCGCATATTCACCGCATATTCCGCTGAGTTTTGCGTATTCCTCCGGCGGCAGGACGAAGCTTGGCGCGCCGAGGATGAGCGTGCCGTATTTTTCGAGCTGTGCACCGCTCCACTTTCTCGCTGAGGAAAACGGTTCGGTCTTTATGCACTTCACAGGCTCCTTTGCGGGGAACTTCCGGAAAATCGCGGCGGCGGTCTGGTTTTCTCCGCCCATTGCCGACGCAAAAGCGGAGAGTGCGGCTTCTGCGTTGAATTCGGGATCCAGCCTGCGGACTTCCGTGACCTGCATATTTCCGGTGGTTATCGTTCCGGTCTTGTCAAGACAGAGGACGTCCACCCGTGCCAGACTCTCAACGCAGTATAGATCCTGACAGAGGGTCTGCCGTTTTCCGAGCCGTATGGAGCTTACCGCGAGGGCAACGCTGGTCAGCAGCACAAGCCCCTCGGGGATCATGCCTATCACCGCCGCGGAAGTGCTGGTAACGCTGTACTGAAGTCCCTGCCGGGTCACGAAAAGCGCCTTTGTGAACAGCACCAGCGCAAACGGGAGTATACACACGGAAATAGTGGAGATTATCTTGTTTATTGCGCCCATCATATCTGACTGGCGCTTTTTAGGCTTTTTCGCACTGCTGGCTATTTTGTTTGCGTAGGCTTCCGCACCAACGGCGGTGACTTCCGCTTTTCCTTTTCCGGCGATCACAAAGCTTCCGGAGTACAGCGTGTCTCCGGGGCGCTTGGTCACTGTGTCGCTTTCGCCGGTGAGCAGGCTTTCGTCCGCTTCAAGCTCGCCCTCTGCAAGAACAGCGTCAGCGCAGAGCTGTCTTCCGGCTGAGAACAGCATGATGTCTCCCGGAACTATATCAGACACCGGGAGAACCTGTTCCGTTCCGTCACGCAGGAGATGGGCTTTCGGCGCGGAAATAAGCGAAAGCCGGTCGATAGTGCGCTTGGAGCGTATCTCCTGAATTATGCCTATCGCCGTGTTGCACAGAACAACTCCCATGAACAGCATATTCCGGTAGGCTCCCACCAGAAAAACTACCGCTGCGATTATTATATTGATAAGGTTGAACAGCGTGAAAATATTGTCGGAGAATATCCTGCCGACGCTCTTGGTTTTTATCGCAAAGTTTCCGTTGGATTCGCCGCGGGATATTTTTTCGTCCGCTTCAGCCTGCGTAAGACCGCGTTGTGTATCTGTCAAATCCTGCCGCCTCCCGTATTCATATATTTCAGATATTATATTATAGTATATCCGCATGAACGGCGTTTGTCAAGCAAGGGCGCCTGATATCACAGAAAAAACACAAAACAGGCTGCCGATATACATTACCGGCAGCCTGCTTTTATTTAAGGGGAAAGATGGACTATTAAAATTATTCAGCGAGCTTGGCGCCCAGAGCCTTGCAGTCTGCGAGCGCACCATCGTCGGGAGTTTCATTGACGATAAGACCCTCGCCGTTTACAAGCTCTGCGCCGTCAGAGGTAACGCGGTCAGCCCACTGGCGCATCCACTCGCCGTCGCCCCAGCCATAGGAGCCGAAAAGCGCTACCTTCTTGCCGGAGAGCTTGCTTTCGTTGTCGGTGAAGAACGGCTCAAATTCACCCTCCTCGAGATTTTCAGCGCCCATTGCTGGGCAACCGAATGCAAGTCTGTCGTAATCTGCAACATCGCCGGAGAATTCGGACACGGAGAAAAGCTCAGCGCCTGCGCCCTCTGCGACAGCCTTTGCCATAGCCTCGGTGTTTCCTGTGCCGCTCCAGTAGATAACAGCAATTTTCATAGTAGTTGTCCTCCTTATGATATCTTCAGAGCGCGGTATATGTCCTCGCCCTGTTCTAATCTTTCGCAGAGATATTCTCTGCACCTGTCGTATGCCGCGAATTTCCGCCTTGCGGATTCCACGCAGCCGTAGACTTTCCAGCACCCGCACAGCTTGTAGTTGCACCCGCCGTTCTCAACGAATCCCCGCACGTCCTCGACCGGATAATCAAGGAAAAGCCCGATCTCATGCGGGAAATCATCGCAGGAGGTGCGTTCTGAAAGCCGTTCAAGACACTGTTCCATATCCATGCCGTCAGTGTAGCCGTATTCGCGAAGAAATCCGCGGGTCTCCGGCTCTGACAGCCGCTTTGCGAGCTTTTCCGCATTATACACGAGGATAAGCGAGCGTTCGCGGCAGGCGCATTCTTTGCGGAGCACCTTTATCCGGAGCCCCTTTATAGCGGCGCGGCGGTTGAATCTGCGCGCGTTGCCATCTATGTCGAACTCCCTGCGCGAAAGCGTAAGAAGGCTCGCGCACTTTATTCCCAGCAGTGACGGCGCCGTATGAAAGGCGAGTTTCTTTTCAAAGCGCCTGCATTCCTCAGTGGACATGATCCCTCTCCTTATCCTGCACATATTATGTAGATTTACTCATTTTGTTAGTTGTAGCTCACTTACGCGCAAAGAAAATTGCGGAATTTTCCGCAAGTCGGTTAGTTCTTACTAACCGACAGATATATAATATCATATATTCAGTGATTTGTCAAGAGGAAAGGCAGAAAAATTTTTTGAGGCTGATGTAACAAAGCAACTCATAATTCTGGTATAAATTAGCTGAAAAAGCAGGTGTTTTAGGTAAAACTTTTTCTTCATGCCCCCCTTGAAATCTGGCGCGAAGTATGATATAATAATTTTGATTGATGAGCAAAGCACTTTTACTTTGAATAGTCGAAATCTGAAAATCATCAGGAGGTATTCATCATGGCAGATATTCAGAAGCTCTATGACCAGTGGCTGGAGAAGGCAGTTGCCGACCCCGACCTTAAGACTGAGCTGGAGAGCATAAAGACCGACGAGGATGGCAAGAACGACCGTTTCTACCGCGACCTCGAATTCGGTACCGGCGGACTGCGCGGCGTTATCGGCGCAGGCACCAACAGAATGAACATTTACACCGTAAAGAAGGCTACTCAGGGTCTTGCTGAGTATATCCTCACAAGCGGCGAGAAGAAGTCCGTGGCTATCTCCTATGACAGCCGTATCAAGTCCGACTACTTCTCCAAGGGCGCGGCAGAGGTGCTCGCTGCAAACGGTATCAAGGTACATATCTATAAGGA
>CALBGD010000482.1 GCA_937893735.1 uncultured Clostridia bacterium
TGAAAAAGCGCCTTGAAGCGCAGGGGCTGTTCGACCAGAAGCGCCCGCTTCCCGCCATGCCGAAGCGTATCGCGGTGGTTACGTCTGCGGGGGCAGCGGCTCTTCAGGACGTGATAAACATAATATCGCGCCGCTATCCGATAGCGAAGCTGACAGTAATTCCGGCGAAGGTACAGGGCGATGGCGCTGATCTCTCCGTTGCGGCGGCGATAAACCGCGCGCAGAGCACCGGCGCAGATGTGCTGATATTCGGGAGGGGCGGCGGCTCGGCGGAGGATCTCAGCGCGTTCAACTCTGAGGTAGTCGCACGGGCGGTATATAACAGCCGTATCCCGACGATTTCGGCGGTGGGCCACCAGACGGATTACAGCATCGCCGACCTTGTTGCGGACAGGAGGGCTCCTACCCCGTCTGCGGCGGCGGAGCTCGCGGTTCCGGACATTAGCGTTATATATGCGGCGCTTGACGGAACGATGGAGCAGCTCCGCAGAGGCATTACGCGCAGGCTTGACGAAAGCAGCCGCGCGCTTGAATCGCAGATGGCGCTTATTACCGCGCTTTCCCCGAGAAGCAGGCTGAACAATTCCGAGCAGCGGCTGGACGAACTTTCCGCAAGGATAAGAACAGCCGTTTATACGAAGCTTGACCGCGCCGAGCGTTCGCTTATGTCGCAGGCGGACATGATATCCGCGCTGAATCCACTGGGAGTTCTGGCGAGGGGCTATTCCCTCACGAACAGTGAGCAGGGAGTTGTTACGAGCGCTTCACAGCTAAAGCCCGGCGATGAGATAACCGTGAGATTCGCGGACGGCTCAGCCAGGGCGAAGGTCATAGAAACAAAGCAGTGACCCCTTGGAGGTAAATATATGGATTTTGAGAAGGCAATGGGCAGGCTGACAGAGATTTCTGCCAAGATGAACAGCAGCGAGCTTCCCCTTGAAGAATCAATGAAGCTCTATGCGGAAGCTGTTCGGCTCACGAAAGAGTGCCGTGAATACATCGAAAAGGCGAAGCTGCAGGTCGAGCAGCTTGAAGCAGCCGAGTGACCGGAGGAAAAATGGATAAGCAGACAGTCAAAGAGCAGCTCCGCGACTATGCGGAAATGACAGAGCGCGCACTGGAGCAGTATCTCCCGGAGCGTGAGTGCCTCCAGAAGAACGTGATACTCGCGGCGCGCCACAGCCTCACAGCCGGAGGAAAAAGGCTCCGCCCGGCGCTTGTCATGGAGTTCACACGAGTGTGCGGCAGCGAGCCGGAATGCGCCCTCCCGGTGGCGTGCGCCATCGAGATGATGCATACGTTCTCGCTGATACATGACGACCTTCCGTGCATGGATAACGACGATATGCGCCGCGGAAAGCCGAGCTGCCACAAGGCGTTCGGTGAAGCGAATGCTCTGCTTGCCGGCGACGCGCTGGCAATTCTTCCGGCGGAGATCATCGCAAAGGCAGGGCTGAAAGGAAACATCTCCCAGAACGCCGCGCTGAAGATAATTTCCCTGCTTGGCGAACAGGCGGGAATCTACGGCATGATAGGCGGTCAGGTCATCGACACGGAAAACGAGGGAAAACAGCTCCCCGAGAACGTCCTTCTGGAGATGTACCGCATGAAGACCGGCGCGCTTCTGGAATTCTGCTGCCGCGCAGGAGTTATTGCGGCGGGCGGCGGCGCTGACCTCCAGCTTGCTGCCGGGACATACGCAAGAAAACTGGGACTTGCGTTCCAGATAATCGACGATATCCTTGACGTTACAGCCGATGAGAAGCTTCTTGGAAAGCCGGTCGGCAGCGACAGGGAGAGCGGAAAATACACTTATGCTTCAATAGTCGGGCTGGAAAGAGCCCGCGCTGAGGCTGCGCAGCTCACCGAGGAGGCTGTGCAGGCGCTGACTGTCTTTGAGGACAGGGAGTTTTTGGTTGGACTCACACGGCTCCTGCTGGAAAGAAATTATTGATCCCCGGAGGAAGTACGGTAAGATGAATATTTTTATGGCTAATCCCACGATAACCGTGGGGCTGATATCGTTTATTTCAGCGCAGATAATCAAGACCGCGCTCTATGCGATAAAGCAGAAGACCTTCAATCCGGAGCGCATAACCGGCGCGGGCGGAATGCCTTCATCGCATTCGGCGCTGGTGGTTTCGGTGGCGCTGTATCTTCTCCGGCTGGAGGGTTACAGCAGCACAACATTTGCGCTTGTGGTAATTTATGACGCGCTGAGCGTGCGCTATAACGCGGGACTCCACGGAAAGGAGCTAAACCGTCTGCGCAAGGTCATTGACGAGATGGACGACGAGATATCCCGCCTGAGCGGCGAGGAGCGCGATGAAAAGCTGGACGAGATGTCCGACCGTAAGGAATTTAAGGAGTTCCTCGGACACAAGCCCATCGAGGTTCTTGCCGGGGCGCTTTTGGGAATACTCATCGCGATGGTTTTCCCGCTGCCGGTAAAATAAAGCTCCTGCCAAGGGCGGCATTCGGAGGCAATAATGATATTAGACAATGAGATAAATCACGACAGGATCTCCGGCATGACTCTGCCGGAGCTGAAAGAGCTATGCCGTGAGCTGCGGCGCTGCATTCTGACCACAGTGACCGAGAACGGAGGGCACCTAGCCTCCAACCTCGGGACTGTTGAGCTGACGACGGCGCTGCATTTTGTTTTTGATGTCAGGACTGACCGTATCATCTGGGACGTAGGACATCAGGCATACGCCCATAAACTTCTGACAGGGCGCTATTCGGATTTCGGGACGCTGCGTACCAAGGACGGAATTTCTGGCTTCACGCGGCGCAGCGAATCTCCGGCGGACGCGTTTATTTCCGGACACAGCAGCACATCTATTTCCGCAGCGTTCGGAATTGCCTCCGCTATGAGATTACAGGGGAAGCACGGCAGCGTTGCGGCGG
>CALBGD010000483.1 GCA_937893735.1 uncultured Clostridia bacterium
AAGGAATTGTAGTGCCGCATAACCAACGCAGACCATACCCAAACCAATAAAAAGGACGCTTTTTACTGAAAGGCGTCCTTTTTATATATAAAATTAGTATAAACCTTCGCCAAACCATAAATTGAAAAACATAAAGAGGAAAGTGTAACAGGTTCTCCTTTTTTTAATGAATCTGCTTGTTGCAAATAAGACATATATAGACTACCGAAAAGTCTCTACAAAGCTGCTACAGAAAAAATAGTTCTCCCGGAACGAGCGACAGCTTGTTTTCCCTAACGCTAGGCACTCTGACAAAGGTGTATGTTTTTGAGAGCGCAATTGATTTGCTCTCCTTTGGCAGCTTGCAAATCAGCAGAAAATTTAGAACAGCGTGCTTGTATCAATGGCTGGTCTGAAACCAAATTCTCTGAAAACGCTCTCCGATAAAGGTCTGCAATTATTCGCCTGCGTTGACAATGACGAAGCCGGCAGGGAATTCATCATCGGCAATAATCTCACGCAGTGCAGCCATATTCTAAAGGAATTCGGCGTGAAAGATTTCAACGACCTACTTATTAAAATCGGAAAGCTCAAACAAAAAACCGAAAAACGGCCGCTTAACCGAAAACACTCCCGGCATTGTTTTTTCAAATCTGAGAGAACGGCTTAAAGAGCGTTTTTTTCAAAAATGCGATTTTTGAAGATTTCGTATTCAACGATTTTTTCAGATTTTGCGATTTTCGCAAAAAAGGCTGAATGCTCATTTTTTCAATTTTAAAATAATCGGGGGGGGTTTAGTGGACGTTCACCCCTAACGAAAATGTACTTTTGGAGAACGAAGTTTGCCAAAAGTACAATTGAGTATTGTACTTGTTACAGCGAAGCCAAAACTGGTGACGGCATACGAAGATGATTTTGAAAAAAGCTGAAATCTCGTCTTTACAGGAAAACGGAGGTTTTATAAATATGAACGAACGCCAGAATATACGGTAGTCTTATTCCGAACCGTTCGGATAGGCTCTCGTCGAATACAATCCCGAATGAAAAGAACCGATTGCCTGACGGATATTTATAAGAGTGTGGTTTAGGAGAACTATATTGAAATCTGATAAAAGAACAACGTAGCAGAAAGGACCTTACTTTACTATTGACATTTTCAAGAATATACGCTAGAATATTATTATAGGTCAAATATTGAAAGGAGGATGAAAATGCTCAGGATAGCAATTTGCGATGATGATAAGATTATACTGCGAATCTTAACAGATAAAATTCAGAAATATAACTTTTCTGACAGTTCATCTTTGGAAATAGAACCTTTTCTTTCAGGACAAGATTTTCTGAACAGTCAAAAGAAATTCCCTTATGATGTTGTATTTCTGGATATAGATATGCCGGAAAAAAGTGGTTTTGATATTGCAGAGCAAATTAATAATTCTAGTGGAACATTGATAGTTTTCGTAACCTTGTATGATGAACTGGTATATTCGTCTATTAAATTCCGACCTTTCAGATTTATACGCAAATCTTATCTTGAAGCAGAACTTAACGAGGTATTATCCTCTGTAAATGCAGAATTCCTGAAACGGAACTCAGCAAGGAAATTTGCGTTTCAGACACAAGTGGGCGAAGTATTTGTTGATTTAAGTCTTGTTGAATACATAGAAATATATAGTCATTGGCTAATGGTACATATCAAGGGTAATGAATGCTTGAAGTGTTACGGAAGCTTATCCGACATGGAGCATGAACTGAATGATTACGACTTTGTCAGAACGCATAAAAGCTATCTTGTAAATTGCGAATACATCTATTCAATCGAAAGGAATCAAATTGTGTTAGATGACAAAACTACTATTCCCGTCAGCAGATATAAGGTGGAAATGGTTAAAGAAAAATTCAGGAATTTTTTACGGAGAACGTTATGAATTCAGCAATCGAAGCGGCAGCCTCTCTTGCGGAATGCTGCATTTTGGTAAGACTATGCAATGGATTCCTTGGTTTTAAATCGCAAAACAAAAAATGGCAAAAAACGTCTGTGCTATTTGTTTTGCTCTCCCTCGCTGACATTTTGCCTTGTCAGCTTGGAGGATTTGAGAATATCTCGGTAATAATAATCATGGTAATTATGCTGACATACTCGTTTGTTTTCCTTGAGGGTCAGCTGTGGGAAAAGCTTTTGGTTACGCTTATTCCTACGATCACTGCACCGCCTATAAATCTGATAGTGATGAGTGTATTCAGCGCTTTATCGGGAAATGAGAGATCAGAGGTTCTACCGGGTGGTGCAATGAGAATACCCGTTTTGTTCTTCAGCAAAGCTGCTTTCTTTTTAGTATGCGAAATTCTTATCAGGATAAGAAAAAAACGTACATATTCCTTAAACGTATATCAATGGGTGATACAGCTTTCCTGCTTTATTATATCTTTAATTATTTCAAGTCTGATGTGGAGTTTATTCAGAGGGCAGGAAGAAACTCAACCTTTGTTTCTGATAATCTTTCTCCTAATTGCGCTAATGAATGTGCTTCTTTATATTCTAATGAGCAGAATGCAGCATGATAGCAAGGAGAAGGAAAAATACAAACTGCTAAAAACGAATATTTCAGCACAGGAAAGGCTCGCCTTAGAAGCAATGGAACGGTATTCAGAGGTAAGAACGCTGAAGCACGATATGAAGCACTACCTAACCATTGCCGCTGAACTGATTTCAGACGGTAAGCCCAACGAAGCAAAAGAGTACATAGAAAGAGTAATAAATGAGAAAATCACCCACGCAGGTACTATAGTCAACACGGGTAGTGCGGTCGTAGACGCTGTTATCAACCATAAAATCTCCCTATGCACAGAAAAAGGAATAATCGTTAAATGTATTATTGACACAGAGTTTGAAGGCTTGAATGATGTTGATATAAGCATTCTGCTGTCAAATCTTCTAGATAATGCAATAAATGGTTGTGATAGATCAAATCCACATATTGAGCTTGTTATTAGCAAAGTGAAATCTCTGACTTACATTGCAGTCAAAAATAGTATAGCGGAATCTGTACTGCTGAATAATCCTGACCTTAAAACAGAAAAAAAGAACAGATCCGAGCATGGATTTGGCATTAAGTCAATAAAGCAAATCGCACACAAGTATGACGGAAGTATTGAATTCAAGGAGGATAGAGGAGTGTTTATTGCAGAGGTCTGGCTGAAAAAATAGAAAATTGTGCCGTTTGCGCTGTGAGCGTGCCGTTTGCGCTAAAGATATTGAACTTAGAATGATAATCAAGTATAATAATGACAAGAGCAGGGTGTAACGCTGACCGGAGCATGTCATGTTATAGCTGATTATTTAATTCAGCAAGATAATGTACCGGAAATCAGCGTGAAATTTTTGAATATGGCGTGGAAATATGTATTTCTTCGCTGATAGGGTTATTTATTGTTCCACAAAGCCAAGCTTACTATATCGTCGGCAGATATAGATAGTCTGCTCTAAAACCATCAAACCAGGATTTAAGATTTCAGAGACGACCCCTAATCGAAATATCAAAATCGGATTATACAAGTCTGCATCAATCGGCGGCACAAGAACAAAAGTAACTGAAAAAACAGTAAATACTACTACAAATCCAACTATAGGTGATGAAAATGCGTATACGGTGTCAACCACTTCTATTGATTCATCAAAACCATATTATAATGGCAAAATTACAAATACATCTAGTTTGTCGATAACATTGGCGCTTGTTGTTGTTATGGATTAAGTGAGGTTTTTTATGAAAAAAGTATTCTATGTAGCTATTGTCGCTGCCGTACTGCTTAGTGGATGCAGCAAACACGATAATCTGGGTTACGACAATCAGGTTTTGACTTCTGAAAGCGACACTACAACTTTAAACCAGATCATTTACACTCATAAAGCTGAGCAGAAAGCTTTTCTTCAAACAGAGTCCTATGATAATAAGGATAACAAAATCCTTGTTCAGACAGAAGAAACCCCTACAAATGATGATAAACTCCTGGAAACTGTATTACCATTGCCGTCAGAGTACTCACAAAATGAAGCAGATTTGCTATCAATGGATTATTGTTTTACAGAAACCGAAAAGGGCACAGATGTTTTCGCTATCAAAGATGGTGAAATAATTGGTGCAGGGTGGTTTGCCAATTATGGGCGCACTGTGATCATCAGACATTCTGACAGAATTTCTTTATACTGCCATCTTGATGACTATACTGTAAACACAGGTGATACAGTCAGCGCCGGCGACGTTATAGGTCATACAGGTTCAACAGGTTACGCAACAAAAATCGGCTTAGGTTACAGGGTTGTTACAGATAAATACCTTTCAGACACTATGGATGAGTTCGTGCATGGCCTTTAAAGGTACATAATACCAGGTTCAACTTTTACAACCTAGATTGTTGGTGCAATAAACTGCCCTATGGAGTTCGGGGTATATTACAGGAAAATATCAGACGTTACAGCCAAACTTCCTGATCTGCTTTCTGTAAAGTGCGATACCGGTTCAGGGATTGGCTATGATGAGTTCGCAGATGTTTACACTATCCTGTTTTCCGGCGGAAGCTGTGCGATGGACACCGCAAACGCTCCACTAAAAAACTGGACTGCCCCGTTTTGTACAGACAGTACAAAAAAGTCCCCTATGGCATGAATTAAGAGACAAACAGGCTTCTGGTAATGAGAGGAGCCTGTTTTGTTTTTAGCTGAATGCGTTCATTGTTATAAAACCAAATGTAATCATCAATCAAACGCTGAGCCTGCTTAAAAGTATCAATCTTCTGGCGATAGATACATTCAGTTTTCAGAATAGAGAAAAATTTTTCAGCTAAAGCATTGTCGAATGGGTTTCCGCGGCTTGACATTGACGGCGAAATGTTGTATGATTGTGTTAGGCGATAATAAGCGTGTGAAACATATTGTGCACCTTGGTCACTGTGCAGCTGTAACTGCCCGGTGACCTTTTCTTTTTTCATAGCCGCTTTTACAGTATTAAGGACAAGATTGACTGTCTGCTCTGTCCCGGTATTGTAGGCTACAATGCTGTTATCATAAAGGTCACGAATAATCGAAAGGTACAGCACTCCCTGCTTTGTGAAAATGTAAGATATATCTGTTACCCATTTCTCGTTCGGGCGATTTGCACTGAAATCTCGGTTCAGTAGGTTAGGATATCTATGAAGCTGCTGACTCATTACACGGTATTTGTGCCTGCGGCGTATCTCTGAAAGAAGATCGTACTTGTTCATCAGACGAAGAATCGTTTTGGGATTAAGAACTACTCCATTGCTGTCAAGATACTCTTTTACTCGACGATAGTCATATGTTCTGTTCGTTTTCTTCTGACACTCATCAATCAATTTTACAGCTTGTTGATGTTTCTCCGGGTTACCAATTCTCTTTACATAGCAATAATATCCGCTTCTCGACACGCTGAAGAACCTACACATAACGCTGATGGAATATTTGTGCTTATGACTATATATTGCCTCATACTTGAGTTGTGGTTTCACCTCCTTCCAGTAAGCCGAAGAAAATCCCGCAGCAGTTCCACTTCCATTTCAAGCTGTGCTATTCGCCTGTCTTTTTCTTCCTCTGCTGTCATCGGGCGCTTTCGTGGGCGGCCTTTTACTTTGGGTGGATTGCCTAGCTTGGCTTTTTGTTCATTTCGGTTATGCCGCTTTATTAATCCTTTTATCTGTTCCCGCGTTAATCCGAAATGCTCCGCTATTTCCCGATTCGTCTTTCCTTCTTCCTTCATTTGGAATACTTCCCGTTCAAGTCCCTTTATCTTTGTGTATTTCCTTGGCATATCAAAACCCTCCTATGGTTTCTATTATACCATAGGAGGGTCTTTTTGTCATTGTCTGTTTTTACTGGAGCAGTTCAGTTTTTATTTCATGAACACATCAGAATCAGTACATTTACACGGAATGAAGATAACCCGAACTCCTGCGGTACGTGCTTTTGCAAATTCTTCGGCAAACTGCGGGTCTACCGTAGAATTTGGAATCACGCTTTCCACGCCGCGCAGCATTATTACAAACGCTATTGACGGGCGAAAACCCTGATCCGCTGCGGCTGAAAGCTCCCGGAGGTGCTTTGCGCCGCGTGCTGTGGGCGCGTCCGGAAAGAGCCCGGTTCCGTTTTCGGCAAGAGTGCAGCCCTTGACCTCAATAAGCCACTCTTCCCCGCCCCGCGAGGCCATGAAATCTATCCGGCTGGAGCCGAACCGCTGCTCCGGTCTGATATCCGTGAATCCATTGGTTCCCAGCCATTCAGCCGCCATTTTATTGGGCGCGAGGCTGTCCAGATTCACCCAGCCGTACTCCGTAGTGTTGACTGCTATAAGCGTATATGCCGTTTTCCGAGCAGGGTTAGTGTTTCTTTGCAGGCTGACTTCCGCGCCCGGGAATATCACGCCGGTACAGCGCCCTGTATTCCGGACGTGAACAGTGCTCACGCCGGAATCAGTCTGGACCTCTGCAACGAAACGGTTCACTCTGCGAAGAAAGATTCCGCGCTCTGTATTATCGTAGTGGAGGCTCAAAATACTTCAATATCCTCGTTTCCGCGGACGAATATCGGGATAACGTCAATCGGTGCGGGAACCGTCACACGCTGACCGCCCTTGTATACTGTACCGGTACTTGCGTGCTTCCAGACGGTGCCCTCCGGCAGATACACGCTGCGCTCCTGTGCGCCAGCCTCTGTGACCGGAGCCACCAGAAGAGCCGCGCCGAGGGTGTACTCGTCCTCGGTGTTCCACGCTTCGGGATCCTGCGGGAATTCATACCACAGCGGGCGCATTACCGGAGCGCCGTTCGCGGAGCACTCGTCCATAGTCTTTCTCATGTAGGGACGGAGATTCTCGCGGACGAACAGGTACTTTTTCAGTATCTCGTAATTGTCCTCGCCAAAGCTCCACACCTCATTATCCTGACCGGAGGTGAGCTGGCGGACTCCGTTGATGAACTCCTCTTCCCTCTCGTACCACGGTGAACGCTCGCCGTGCATACGGAATACCGGGCAGAAGCAACCCCACTCAAACCAGCGCACCAGAAGCTCCCGGAAGCCCTCGTCCTGAATGTTGCCTCCAAGGAAACCGCCGATATCGGACGTCCACCACGGAATACCTGCAACGCTCATCGAAAGTCCCGCTTGAAGCTGCTCCCTCATTGCGCGGAAGCTGGAGTGAATATCTCCGGACCATGTGAGCACGCCGTATTTCTGGCTTCCT
>CALBGD010000484.1 GCA_937893735.1 uncultured Clostridia bacterium
GAGAAAGCGCTGCATGATAGGCACCGGCTTCATGTGCGATCCATATATCCATGCGGAGGCGGAGCTCCGTATAACGCGCCGCTGTCTGGAGCTCATCAGCCGGTACGAATTCGGGGCGGCGGTGCTGACTAAATCCGACATGATAATGCGCGACATAGACCTGCTGGACGAGATCAACCGCAAGACCAAGGCGGTAGTCCAGATGACCCTCACCACAGCCGATGATGAGCTGTGCCGCATTATAGAGCCGAACGTCTGCGCTACCGCGCGCAGATTCGAGGTGCTGTGCGAAATGCGCGAGCGTGGTATTCCAACAGTAGTCTGGTTTTCTCCGCTGCTGCCGTTCATTAACGACACGGAGGAAAACGTGCTGAAAATCGTGGACTACGCCAGACGCGCCGGTTGTTACGGAATCATGAGCTTCGGCATGGGACTGACCCTGCGCGAGGGCAATAGGGAGTATTTCTATGCCGCGCTGGACAGGCATTTCCCAGGGCTGAGGGAGCGGTACGAGCAGCGGTTCGTGAATTACTATGAGCTTCCATCGCCGGACACTGCAAGGCTCATGAAGCTGTTCCGTGAGGAATGCGCGAAAGCCGGTCTGGAATCCGACCCGCAGAAGCTTTTCGCGTATCTGAACGAATTCCCGGAGTGCGAGCAGCTCACATTATTTTGAGGTGAAACATGATAAATAACTATATCAAAACTATATGCGGAATGCTCGGTCTGCCCATGCCGCAGGTGTTCTACAACGACCGGGCGCTCCGACCGGAGGAGCACGCGAAGCTCACGCCTGACGGAAAGCAGCTTTACCTCCGTAAGCTGAAAACCGCTTCGCTTGACCAGCTTTTTGCCGCCGCTGCGGAGCTCCGCCGGGAGTGGCAGAGGAAAACGGACGAGCGGTTTTATTTCGGGGAATACAAATCCCGGGAGGAGCTTCCTCTGCGGGAATTCAGCTTACAGCCCTCGGAGATTGACAGCAATGCTTTCGCGGCGGTGATAGTTTCTGCGTTTTTCGGCGTGGAGCCGGTGTTCGATGAGCTCCCCGGGGCGGCTAGGGCGAAGATAGAGCGCCGCTGCGAGGAGATACGCCGGAACGAATTCCCGACCCTCGGGAGCGCGGCTGACCACCATAAATAAACAAAAACGGGAAGATAAACTCTTCCCGTTTTTGTTATCTTCTGCGGCCTCCGCCGCCTCCACCGTGGTGACCACCTCCGCCGCTGTGACCTCCTCCATGCCCGCCGGAGCTGCTGGAGCTTACCCGGTGCGATGTCGTGTACTCCCGGACGAAAATGTCATTGCGCTCGGTGAAATGCGTCATGTCGTTCTTCATATAAGCCTGCGCGGAAATTGGGCGCTTTTTCTTGTAGGAAGAAGCGTGTCCGTTTGCTATCACAATAGCTGTTATCAGCGCGATTATTGCTCCAACAATGTGTCCTAAGTTCAGGTGGAACTCTATTCCATCGACCGGGTGGCTGCTGAGATAGTCGCAGAATCCCTCAACAGCGGCGTAGTAATTCTCGCCCGAGCCGCTGTCAAATCCGTCATAGACATAATCAAATATCCGGTCGATCTTGCTGTGATATTTGTCGTATGCGGCGTCCGTGGCGTAGATCTGGTCTACCTTTCCGCTGCCGGTCTGCACCATCATTAGTACGACAGAATCGGAATACTCGCCGAAGCTCCTGTTAAGGAAGCTCTTTGTATAGCCGACCTCGCTCATTCCGTCCATGTCTGAGTCCGCAAAGATAACCCCGACATTCGCGTGGATACTGCGCGCCGTGTCGTCAAGCAGGGTCAGAAGCTGAGCTTCCTCGGAATCCGTGAGAGCGTCCTGATGGTCCTCGATACAGCCGAAATAGCCGTAATCCGTATCGTCCGCAAAGGCGGTGAAGCTCATAAGGCTCATCATGCAGACGAGCGCGGCGAACATCGCGCCCAGCAGGGAGAGTTTTCTCTTAGCCAAGCAGAACACCTCCTAACAGCCCGAGCACTATTGCCAGACCAACGAACCACGCGGCTCCGAACAGGAATTTTTTCAGCCGGCTGACCGGCAGGATACCGAAGTCTATCCCGGTCTGACCGTTCATCACGAACGGGTAATCCTTGCCATTGTAGGTGTAGTTCACGAACCATACCGGCATGAGAGCGTAAACCGACTGCTGGTTGGTGTAGCTCATATTCCGGCGCTTTTCCGTGACGGAGGAATATCCCTGCATATCCTGCTTCAGGACGTTAACGGCGGCTTCGGCGACCCTCTGGTCGATACGCTGGGATGCCTCCGCGCTGTCAACGTCGTACTTTTCGGCGCCGCAGCCGGAGAGATAGCTCATCGAAAACGGCTTCAGCCCGTCGTAGTTGAACGGCTCTATGCTCTCCATCAGGCTGTCGTCTATCCGCTTGGAACCGTCGCAGGGCACCCTCACGAATACCATATCCGCGCGGCGTGTGACGTTGAAAATCTTGGTGTTGGTGTAGCGCATATCGCCCACGCGCCAGCTCCGCACCTTATGACCTTCGGCTTCCATGAATGCGTTCACGGAGCCGCTTTTCAGCCAGTAGGGGACGTACAGCGGCGTGATGTTCTGCACATTCGCTTCCGACCGGAATCCGCGCGGCAGCAGTATCTTCCCCTTGCAGTAGTCCTTGAAAGCCTGCTCCGCCTGTTCCCGGGTCATTCTGAACGGAATTATCACGTCCGGCTTGTATTCGCCGGAGAGCCGCCCTGTCAGTATTACCGGGGTATGGCAGAAGTGGCAGCGGGTCGAGGCGGTCAGGCTGTCGCAGATGATTCCCGCGCCGCAATTGGGGCAGGTGTACAGTGCGGAGGCTCCGGTGAACTCCTCGGTCTCGATGTTGGATTCGTCAGCTGCGGCTTTGCGCTCCGCTTCGAGATTTTCCTGCGTGAGCGGCTCCGCTTCGTTCTCAGCAAAGTACTTTTTTATGTCCTCCTCGGTGAAGCTGCTGCCGCAGTACTTGCACAGGAACTTTCCGGAGGCATTGTCGAACTCCAGCGCCGCGTTGCAGTTGGGGCACTGGTATGTAACGGTTTTTATTTCCACAGGCGCTCCTTTTCACTAATTACCGCAAATCATTCGGGAACCACGGCCTCCAGCCGGTATATGGGCTGACCGAGGTCGGTGAAACGCTTCTCGTACTCTGTCATTATATTCCCCTCAAAGCCGCTGTTATGCAGGTCGAGGGAAACGTTCTTCATCGCGAAGCCGTTCTTGGAGAAGTGCTCTATCGAGAACTCAAACAGCCGCATATTGTCGGTTTTCTGATGAATCTCAGAGCCGGGCTTCATTACCGCCTTGTATATCTCAAGGAATCTTGTGTGCGTAAGGCGGTGCCGCGCGTAGGTCTCTTTCGGGAACGGGCAGCTGAAATTCAGGTACAGCCGCTCCACGGTGTGCGGGCGGAAAAGGTGCTCCAGATATTCCGCCTGACCAAGGCAGAAGCGCACGTTCTTTATGTCGCTCTCCATGAGCGCCTCCGCGCCAGTGACGAGGACGTTCGGGGTCTTTTCCACGGCAACGTAGTTTATGTCGGGATTCCTGCGGGCGAGCTCCAGAATAAAGCTGCCCTTGCCGCAGCCTACCTCCAGATGGAGAGGATTGTTATTGCCGAACACTTTCATGCTGTCGAAGAAGAGATCGTCGTCCAGCGGGTCGTTTGCGTGTTCGTTCTGGTTCTGCATCACAAGCATGACCGGAGCGCAGGCTTCCAGCCGTTCCTCGAGATGCTTCTTTTTTCTCATTCTCATTAAAGGTACCTCATAATAGTACCGCCGTGCAGCTTTTCCCGCACGGCGGCAAATTTTTTCAACAGAATTACAGGTCGTAGTTGAAGTTTGCGAAATCGAATGTTGCGAAGTAGTCCGCTGATGTTTCGGCTCTTCTGATGAGCTTTACGGAGCCGTCCTCCCGGAGCAGGAGCTCGGCGCTGCGGAGCTTTCCGTTGTAGTTGTAGCCCATGGAGAAGCCGTGCGCACCCGCGTCATGGATAGCGATGTAGTCGCCCATATCTATCTTCGGGAGCATTCTGTCCACCGCGAACTTATCGCAGTTTTCGCACAGACCGCCGGTAACGTCGTACTTGTAGTCGCAGGGCTCGTTTTCCTTGCCGAGCACGGTGATGTGGTGGTAAGCGCCGTAGATAGCCGGGCGCATGAGGTTAGCCGCACACGCGTCCAGACCGATGTACTCCTTGTAGATGTGCTTCTCGCGGATAGCCTTTGCGATGAGCATTCCGTTCGGAGCCAGCATGAATCTGCCGAGCTCCGTGCAGAGCCTGATGTTTCCGAGACCTGCCGGAACAAGAATTTCATCGAACTTCTCGTGAACCTTTTCGCCAATGACAGCGATGTCGTTGGCGGGCTGGTCGGGGCGGTAGGGTATCCCGACGCCGCCGGAAAGGTTGATGAAGCTCAGCTCAACGCCGGTCTTTTCCTTTATCTCAACGGCTGTGCGGAACAGGATTCCCGCAAGGGTGGGGTAGTAGTCGTTGGTGAGCGTGTTGCTGGCAAGAAACGCGTGCATTCCGAACGTTTTCGCACCCTTCTCCTTGAGTATGCGGTAGCCCTCGATGAGCTGGTCGTGCGTGAAGCCGTACTTTGCGTCCTTCGGGGTGTCCATTACATTGGGGCTTCCGTCGGTCTTGAATTCTCCGCCGGGATTGTAGCGGCAGGAGATGGTCTCCGGGATCCCGGTGAGCTTGTCGAGAATGTCGATGTGCGTGAAATCATCGAGGTTTATCAGCGCGCCCATCTTGTAGGCAAGCCTGAAATCCTCGTCGGGGGTAGCGTTGGAGCTGAACATTATCTCGTGCCCCTCAGCGCCTACCTGACCGCTGAGCAGAAGCTCGTTGTAGCTGGAGCAGTCGAAGCCGCAGCCTTCGCTTCTCAGAATATTCATAATGAACGGATTCGGGGTAGCCTTTACCGCGAAATACTCCTTGAAGCCCTTGTTCCATGAGAACGCCTTGTTAAGGGAGCGCGCAGTCTCGCGTATTCCCTTTTCATCGTAGATGTGGAACGGGGTGGGGTAGGTCTTGGTGATTTCCTCGATCTGTTCCTTGGTAACGAATGGTTTTTTCATTTCTTTTGTCCTTTCTGTATTTTGCAGGGGCGGACGGCTCCGCCGCCTGTATGATTTTTTGCTCAGCCGAAAATCGGCATTGAAAGCAGGAAAACCGCCGAAACAAACACAAGCTTCGCTATGATACAGCCGCGCCTTATCCGGCGATGATCCCGGTCAGAAGCGGATTCCGGCTTTTTTATTATGTTGGTGCCCTGCGGGTAACCCCCGCTGACCGAGAATATACCGTAAATTATCAGCATGACCACCAGCATTATGATGTTTCCGCCGTCTGTAATGCTCAGCGCCATCAGCGTTATCATGACCGCCGCAAACGCTGCGAGAAATACGCCTCCGGTTATCTCTGCGGGTGTATCTTACCTTATCGGGGATCATACTTTCATGTACTTATCCAGGAATTCCCCGGACATGGGGATCCAGCGGCGGACGTTATCGAGATAGAACGCTTCGTTCCAGCCGGTGGACTTGTCGCAGGTGGAAAGCCCGTGCGGACCCTCGTCAAACAGGTGGAGCTCCACGGGGACCTTATTGGAAACGCACGCTTTTGCCATTACCAGCGAGTTGTGCGCGGAAACGCAGTCGTCGTTCGCGGTAGCCCAGATGAACATGGGCGGGGTCTTGGGAGTTACGCGGTTCTCGAGGGAAAGTCTGCTCAGGTCGGAGCGCGCGGCGTTTTCGCCGAGCAGCACCTTGAAGCTCCCCTCATGCGGAGCGGTAACGCCGCTTATCACGGGGTAGCAGAGTATCGCGGCATTCGGGCGGAGGTCCTCCGGCTCGCAGCCGATGGTCTTGGTCAGCAGTACGTCGCTCCACATGGTGGCGAGGCAGCCTGCGAGGTGTCCTCCGGCGGAGCAGCCGAGGACAGCCATTTTCTGCGGATCAATGCTGAATTCCTCAGCGCGCATTCTTATCTTGTAGAATATGTACGCCGCATTCATGAGCGGCTCGGGGAATCTCACG
>CALBGD010000485.1 GCA_937893735.1 uncultured Clostridia bacterium
TCCGCTACCGACGGTATAGTCCGGATGAAAGAATCAGAAAACGAATGTGCCGTTGCTTTCTGCGTGCATATTTGCGCCCCTGTGCAGCCTTTGTGCGTGCAGGGGCTTTCTGTTTCCCCAGAACAATGGAGGAAAACATGAACAACACAAACACAGCAAAAACCAGACAGACCTTTGACGTCAGGAAACTGGTGTTCACGGCGCTCCTCAGCGCTATGGCGGTAGTCCTGATGAAGTTCCTTGCGTTCAAGATACCGATAATGCCGGGATTCATCAGCTTTGACTTTTCCGATGTTCCCGCGCTTCTGGCGGCTCTCACGATGGGTCCGGTTTCCGGCGTTGTTGTCACGCTGATAAAGAACCTCGGAGGCTTCCTGCTTGCCGGCTCAATGACAGGCGGCGTTGGAGAGGTGTCCAACTTTATCCTCGGCTGTCTGCTCGTGCTTCCGGCTGGAATAATTGCGAACAAGACCGGCCACACGCTGAAGCACGTTGTATTGGCCTGCCTTGCAGGAGCTGTTTCCATGGCGGCATTTGGAGTAGTCACCAACTACTTCATCGTATATCCGCTGTACACGGCTGTTATGCCCATGGAGGCAATACTCGGTATGTATAAGGCTATCCTGCCCTCGGCGGATTCCCTCATCAAGTGCCTGCTGATATTCAATATGCCGTTTACCTTTGCCAAGGGACTTATCGCGGTGCTTATCTGCCTGCCGCTTTATAAAAGACTCCGCCCGGTGTTCAACAGCAGCTTCCGCGGCGCAGAAAAATAAACCGCATACTCCGGAATGGACGCGCGGAAAAGGAGCAAACCAATGCCGCTCAGTTCATTCTTCGGACATTTACGCACGATAACACGCCACCGCCACAGGGTCATAGCCCACTGCGCCCGCGCGGGGATACTGTGGCAGGGACTTCGCCACGACCTCTCGAAATACACTCCCACCGAGTTCATACCCGGCGTAAAGTATTATCAGGGGACGCGCAGCCCGAACGAGGCTGAGCGTGAAAAGAACGGATACTCCCTCGCATGGATGCACCACAAGGGGCGCAACCGTCATCACTTTGAATACTGGGTCGACGTTGACCCGGTGGAGAAGGTATACAAGCCGGTGAAAATGCCGCTGCGATTCCTTATCGAGATGTTCTGCGACAGGGTGGCGGCGAGCAAGATATACCGCGGTGATAAGTACAGGGACAGCGATCCGCTGGACTACTTCATGAACAGAAAGTCAACGCGGTCTATCCACCCGGAGACCTCCGATATGCTGGAGAAGCTCCTCCGAATGCTGGCAGAGCAGGGCGAGGACGCGGCATTCGCGTATATCAGGGAGCTCCTGAAAGCGGGAAATGAATACTAAAAAAAGGAGGGGTTCTGCCCCTCCTTTGAGACCGTCGAAAAAGTCACTAAAGTGACTTTTCCGCCGAACATCCGCCCTGCGCGCACGGTTTGTCGGCTATGCCGACAAACCGCACACTTGTGCGGATAGAAGTATTTTTTGACCCGGCAAAGCTGGGTCAAAAAATTGATTTCAAAAGCCCGCTACGCGGGCAAAATTTACTTTTTCGACAAGCTGAAAGGAGGGGTTCTGCCCCTCCTTTTATTCTATCAGCTCAGCTTGTTGTAGCCGCCCTTTTTGATGATCTTTGCATAGTTCTTGTATGAGAGGTTCATGTCAACATAGCCGTCTATTCCGGAAACGATACCCTTGCAGCTATACTGCCATACTCCGAAATCGCCGTTGTATGTAGGAACGGTGTTCCACTGCGCGAGCCATACCTCATAGCCGGAAAGCTGCGACATATCAAGGTACTGCGTCAGCCACGACTTGTTTGAATAGAGCATAGCGTAATATCCGGCGGCGCTTACTTCGTCAAGGAACGCCTTTGCTATCTGGGTTATCTTTTTCTTGCCGAGGTTCGCCTGAGACTGCTCCTCAACATCGAGTACGACAGGGTAGGTTATCTTGTATGGCTCTATTGTCTTGATGAAGAACTTAGCCTCTTTCTTTGCGTCAGCGACGGTCTCCGCATAGAGGTAGTGGTACACGCCCACGTTTATCCCGACCTTGGTGGCTTCGGTCACGTTGTATTTGAACGTTGTGTCCTCGGAGCCGCGGCTCGGGTTTACAGTGGAGCCCCTGGAAGCGCGCAGGAACGCGAATTTTACTCCGGAATCCTTGACCGCCTGCCAGTTTATTGCTCCCTGAGCATAGGATACATCTATGCCCTTTATGCCGATGTCGGTAACGTCCTCGCTTGCCTCGTCATCGTCCTTGTCGGGATATGTCGAGGTCTCGTCTGAGTAGCGGTAGTCGATAAGACGGCTGCTCTTGGATACCGCAAATCTTGCCGCCTTGGACTTGTAGTAGCGCACGCTTCTTTCAAATATGAAAACACCGCTGTTTACTACCTGACCTGTCAGTGAGAAGTAGCCTGCCTGCGTTGAGCGTCCGTTTATCGTGATGGATATGGAGCCGCGGCAGAGCAGACGTCCGGTGTCCGGGGTCTGGAAGTCGCCCGTTACCTTAGTCTTGCTGTTGGTTGTGAGGGTTATCTCGCCATAGTTCAGCAGGCTGCCTTTTTTATAAATGTTGTTCGCTCCGGAGAGCACCATTTTGCCGCTGCTGCGGTTGATGAGGTCTCCCGAGATACGCAGCTCCGCGCTTAGACTTCCCTTTAATGTACCGAAGTTTTCTATTCCGGCGTTCTCATAGATGGAGGCTGTTCCGGATACCATCATTGTTGCGTCCTTGGCAACGGTGATAGTGCCGCGTATGTTGACAGTCTTTCCCTTGTAGATCACAAGCTCTGCCCCCGACTTTATCAGGAACCGGCTTCCCTTAGGAACTGTGAAGTTGCTGCGCGGTGAAGTCTTGCTTTCTATGTAGTAATTCGTGCCGGTGACCATCTTTGTCTTTCCGTCCCAGAGTGTCCAGTCGGAGGTGTCCGGCTCCTCATACTGGATATTGGCGAGGTCAAGCCCGCTTCTGTCTTCAGCGCGGGGATTCTCGTCCTCCGGGTCAACTATTGAGGTCTCGGTTTTTTCTCCTGCGTCGATGACCGAGGCTCCCGTGCCGTCCGCTCCGGCTTCTGCTGTTGATTTATCCGTGTCGGTGGATATGACCTGAGTTTCTCCGCTGACGGATATGATGTCCGCGCCGGTTGGTTCGCCCTGTTCCGCAAATGCCGCAGCAGAGCACGAAACCAGCGTCAAGGCAGCCAGAACCGCAGCCGTTGTTCTTTTTAAAAATGTCATTTCTTTACTCCATGTTTGTCTGTCATATATCTTCCCGTAAAAGAGCATAACGCCCTATTATATTGTGCCATATTTTTTTGATTTTGTCAAATGTTTTTTGCCATATTTATCAGTTTTTTTTACAGGTAATTTGAGCCAGTAAAACTGCCTGTCATATTTGTCCCGTACGAAGCATATATTCCACCAGAACAGCGGGCGTTGACCGCCGGACGAATATGGGAGGACAGCAATATGCGCATGATCACATTCACGAAAAAGAAAATAAAAAGGCTCACAGTGATAGGGCTGCTTGCGGCTGCGACAGCGGCGGCAGGAATCGGGGCGATAGTTACCTCGGTTGGAACTCAGGCAATGGACAGAATTCTGCCGATATACAGCGTGGAGCGCGGCGACAAGGTGATATCGCTCACTTTCGATGTTGCGTGGGAAAACTCGAACACGCAGGAGCTTATCGACATTCTGGACGAATACAACGCCAAGGCGACTTTCTTCATAACCGGCGACTGGTGCGACCGCTACCCGGAGGACGTAAAGCAGTTCAGCGATGCGGGGCACGAGATAGGGAACCACTCCGACCAGCACCCGCACGTCAAGGGAATGAACGTGAACGATCTGATAACGGATACCAAGGCGGCATCGCTGAAGATAAAGAACATCACCGGAAAAGATCCGCAGCTTTACCGTGCGCCCTACGGAGAATACGATGATTCGCTTATGACCACTATCGAGGGCATGGGCATGAAAGTTATCCAGTGGGACGTTGAAACGGTGGACATAGATGGAAATGGCATGGTGCTGCGGTTTGCAGACCATGCCATTGTTATATTGCGCTGATGTCGGAATATTATCCGGAAAAGAAGAACACCCCAACTAAACGTTGAGGTGTTCAACTGGTGGGAGCTGGTGGATTCGAACCACCGAAGCGGAACGCAGCAGATTTACAGTCTGTCCCCTTTGGCCACTCGGGAAAGCTCCCACAATATTTAATTTTTCCATTTAAGAAAATGGAGCTGGTGGACGGATTCGAACCCCCGACCTGCTGATTACAAATCAGCTG
>CALBGD010000486.1 GCA_937893735.1 uncultured Clostridia bacterium
TCTGACCACGCTTCCACAGGTCGACAGCAAGATACATCAGCAGACCGCAAAGAATAGAGGAAAGTATCCACTTGCTGGGAGCGGCCTCCAGCTTAGCAGCGTAGCTCGCACGTGCAGATTCAGCAATATCCGGCAGGCAGAGGCTCACCAGGATTCCCATAATAAATGTAGTCAGCAGATTCACAACGAGAATCAGCAGAACAAGCTTTATGTATTTCAAATCCTTAAAATTCTCGGCGATGTAACCTACCTTGCCAGTATAAAGGTTGAATCCGTACTCGCATATTGCGAAAAGCCCCAGTGAGAACAGGATAGCTCCTGCCCACATCATTCCGGACTTTGTGCTTGCAAGAAGCACGCAGCCACCTATTGATATCAGAATTCCTGATGCTACTGCCTTTTTTATGTCTGTTAACATATAGCCTCCGTTTTTGTTTACACGTCTTTATATATCTTTTATGAGAAGAATTACGCACTCCACATGGCTTGTCCGCGGGAACAGGTCAAACGGACGAACTTTACGTACCGTATAGCCAAGCTCTGAGAGTTTTTTGCAGTCCCTTGCGGCTGTCGCGGGATTGCAGGAGATCATCACAATACGATCCGGCTGCATTCCTGCGCAGGCAGTAAGCGTATCCTCGCTGCACCCTTTACGCGGCGGGTCAAGGATTATAACTCCCGGGCGCTCCCCTATCTTTTCGAGCTTTGCCGCTGCGCGGCCTGCGTCAGCACAGACAAATTCCGCATTTTCTATCGAATTGCGGCGTGCATTAGCTTTGGCATTCTCGACTGCCTCGGGTACTATTTCAGCGCCGATTAGCCGTCTTGCTTTGTCAGCCATGGATAAACCGATTGTTCCGGCGCCGCAATAGAGGTCAAGCAGAAGCTTTCCCTCCGGTTCGGCAAATTCCGCAGCCTGACGATAGAGCGCCTCCGCCGCCGGAGTATTCACCTGATAGAAGGACTTTGGCGAAATCTCTACCTTTACACCACACATTTCATCAGAAATCTCAGCTTTTCCTGCAAGAACCATTTCCTCGCCGCCCAGTATCACATTCGTGCGTTCACGATTAATGTCCAGAACAACTCCTGTTATTTGCGGGAATCGCTCAATGACCTTTTTCGCGAGTTTTGCGAACTCTGGTACTTTTCTGCGGGCTACAATGCAAAGACAGATTTCTCCGCTGTAATGTCCGCGTCTGAGGTAGATATGGCGCAGTACTCCCTCGTGCTTTTCCTCATTGTAGACGGATATTTTCAGTTCGTCTGCAAGAGACGTGACGTATCTGGTTATCTCTGCAAAGATATCGGGCTGAAGCGCGCATTTGCCCACGGGAATTACCCTGTGACTGCGCTCCGAATAGAAACCGCACACAGTTTTCCCGTTCTGCTTTGAAACAGGCATCTGGAGCTTGTTGCGGTACCCCTCGGGGTTCTCGCTACCGCGAATAGTAATTATCTCCGGGGAAAGTCCGCCTATCCTTGAAAATGCGTCACGGACAAAGCCTTCCTTGGCGCGAAGCTCCGCCTCATAAGAGATATGCCGGAAGCAGCAGCCGCCGCACTTCCCATACGCAGTGCAGTCATTCTGTATGCGGTCTGGCGAGGAAGTCAGCAGAGCTTCAACCTTGCCGTAGGCAACATTTTTCAGCACCTTTAGAACACGGCAGGAAATCACGTCACCAACCGCAGTAAATGAAACAAAAACAGCCATTCCCCTGCCATCGGTGTTTTCTTCGCGATAGTGTCCAACGCCGTTTCCATCGTTGGAAAGTCCGGTTATTTCAAGCGTGATTATCTGGTTCTTTTCAAGAGGCATTATATCTCACCGAGGCTCTTCGCCTTAAGGTATGCATATATGAATCCGTCGATGTCGCCGTCCATTACTGCCTGAATGTTACCGCTTTCATATCCGGTTCTGGTATCCTTGGCAAGTGTGTACGGCATGAATACGTAGGAGCGGATCTGGCTGCCCCACTCGATCTTGAGCTGCTCGCCCTTGATATCACTTATCTTTTCAAGGTGCTCACGCTCCTTGATCTCAACCAGCTTGGACATGAGCATTTTCATACAGAATTCACGGTTCTGAACCTGCGAACGCTGCGTCTGGCAGGCAACGACGATTCCTGTCGGCTTGTGGATAAGTCTTACGGCAGAGGAGGTCTTGTTGATGTGCTGTCCGCCTGCACCGCTGGCACGGAACACTTCCATGATGATGTCCTCGTCGCGTATTTCAACGGAAACGTCCTTCTCTATCTCAGGCATGACCTCGACGCTGGCGAAGCTGGTGTGTCTTCTTCCAGCCGCGTCAAACGGAGAAACGCGCACAAGTCTGTGTACGCCGTTCTCGGATTTCAGGAAGCCATAAGCGTTAAAGCCCTGAATATGGAGAGACGCGCTCTTTATTCCCGCTTCTTCGCCGTCCAGCATATCAAGGACTTCGACCTTGAAGCCGTGTCTGTCTGCCCATTTGGTGTACATTCTGACAAGCATGGATACCCAGTCCTGAGCCTCGGTTCCTCCAGCGCCCGCATGGAACGTCAGAATCGCATTTGAGCTGTCGTATTCCCCAGTAAGCAGAGTCGCGAGCTTCTGCTCCTCAAACTCGGTCTTGACCTTTTCTGCAAGCTCGTTTACTTCTGCAACGGCGCTGTCGTCGTTTTCCTCCTCGGCGAGTTCTATCATCGCGAGCACGTCATCGTGATTTGTCTTAAGTCTGTTAAAGTCATCGATTATATTCTTGTACT
>CALBGD010000487.1 GCA_937893735.1 uncultured Clostridia bacterium
TAATTTATCCGGATTTAAGTTTTAGATTAACTGACAACGGCAGGAAAGTAGAATATATAGACCTTCAGGTATATCAGCGGGAAATGCCGTTTTAAGTCTGAATACAGAAAATACTGCTGAAATCTGTTTTTCGGCAGAATGAAGCCCCCGGCGCTGCAAAGGTGCCGGGGGCGTTATCATTTACGCTGCACTGACTAAATGCTTGAGTATCGCCGAAGCGTCCAGCGCATTCACTGTGCCGTCGCCGTTAAAATCGCCCATAAGGGGATTTGCCCTCTCGGAGATTCCCACGATGCTTTTCAGCACCGCCGCTGCGTCAAGGGCGTTCAGCACGCCGTCGTTGGTGATGTCGCCGGGGAGGTCGCTGAACCCGCACACCATGACCACATATTCTCCTGCTGGATCAACGCCGGGAATCATCACAGTGCCGTCCTCGCCGAGCCTTACGCAGCACTGGAATTCCAGCTTACCGCCCGCAAGCTTGTATACGTTCGCAAACTGGCCAGAGAACTCCCTGCGGAAGCTCATCTTCAGGTCTGCCGGGATATTCGTTCCGGATATCCTCATGTCTGCACCCAGTACGCCGCGGAGGGCGCTCCTGTCGGCGTTTCCGGGGAGGATAGAGAAGTCCGCAGCAGAAGCAACGGCGATTTTTGCACCGTCCACCAGCCAGCTTCTGGTGCTGTCTATCACGAACTCTACTTTCAGCTTTTTCTCCGCTATCGCCTTTATGACCTCGGCGGGGACTGTTGTTTCGCCGTTCAGGCTGATAACTGCGCTGCCGCCGTTCTGTCTGCTGAGGTCTGCGGCGATGTCCGTCCAGCTCTTCTGGCTGCCGTTTATCGCAGGCCTTGTATCGGTAACGGGAGTGCTCGGTCTTGAGCTTCCGCCTGAGCTGCTTCCGCTTCCTCCGCCGGAGGTCTTTTTAGGACTGATAACATAGCCGCATACCGTGCATACCTCGGCTTTCGTATAAGTAGCCGGACCGCTTGATATGTGCGCTTGCCTTTCGGAGGCCGTGCCGCACTTTCCGCACTTATGCCAGTGACCGTCACGGTCGCTTTCAAACTTTTCAGACCATGAGTGCCCCGGTGCAGGTTCAGTCCTGTGCTCGGAGGAAATACGCTCGCTGCACACCGTGCAATAAACTACCAAATCATAGGAGCCGTCCTCGGTGCAGGTCGCGGGAATCACGTTTTCCTTTACCGGTTCGCCCTCGGTGTGCTTTATTTTGGCGAGCACAACGGCTTCCACAGTTACCTCGGTTTTTCCGTCCTCGTCAAGGAAGTACCGCTTGCAGAGCTCGCACTCCCAGTACTCCGCATTGCCTGTATTTGTGCAGCTCGGCTCGACGCGGGGGTGATTTGCCAGCGTGCCGTGACCGGAGTTCAGCGACGTTGAAGCCGCCGGGCTTGCGTTATAATCATCTGTTTCTGCGTATCTGATGTATCCTGTGACAAGCTCGTCATGGCCAACGGAAACGGTGTTCGCCGTGCTCCAGGTCGTGCCGTCAAAGCTGAACTCCACGCCGGGGAGCTCCGTTTCTATGCTGGCGGTGATATCGCTGCCGTCGTTCGTCAGGACAAGGCTGAACTCCCCGGAAGCGGGAGCCTCAATGTCCTCCTTGCTGGAAATGAGTATGCAGATACGGAACGATATGTCCTCATAATTCTGCGAGGGAACGGTCATGTTGATATAACCGTACCGATTCATCGTATTACCCTCGGCAAGGGTGAAGTACACCCTGCCGTCGGAGTATCTCATGCTGTCCGCCACGATAACATCCTTGCCGATGTCATCCCCGGTGAACGTCAGGGAAACCTCCCCGACAGCGCCCATATTTTCGGGGAGCCCTGCGGCGGGTACGCTCTTTTCGCCAGTCGCCGCGTAGCTGAACTTAGCCATGCTCTCGTTTTTCCTGGGAGCGGCAGCCTTTGCTATCGCGAACTCCCAGCCGCTGTCCGTAAGCCCGGAAGCCGCCTTGTAGAACTCGCCCTCGGCGGCGCTGACCTTCACGGTGTAGCTGCCCGCGTTTACCGGCGCGGACTCCAGGGGTTCGCCGTCGCTGTCGTAGTACGTTACGGTCAGCTCGCCTGCGCCGTTGACTTTGGCGGTCAGCCCGGCGGGGTGCTCGTTTCCGTCAAACGTCAGGCTTGCCGGAGGTTCAAAATCAATATCATACACTGTAAGCTTTTTCTTATCCACGCTGATAACAAGGTCCTTTGTGGATTCCTCCGGGAAGAACTCCGAGCTGCTGTTGTTATAAACCAGCGTCAGGGTCACGTCACCCACGCAGTCGGCGATCCATGACAGTGCATAATTATTGCCTGTTGCAACGGTTCTTTCATCGATCTTTATGGAAAAATCGCCGCTGTCATCATAAAATACAGGCTTATCGTTACCATCAAATCTCAGCTCTGCAAGTGCGATGAATCCGATAGTATCGCCGTAAACCGGATATGTAGGGATTTGTTTCACGAATGAAAGCCCCGTCGAATAGCTTACGGCAGCCGCATTGTCCTCTGAAAAGGATGGATAATATGCAATGTGGTTTTCCTTATCGTTTGCTTTCTTGACCCAGAGGTTCTCACTGGTGGGCATTTTATCAAGCGCGTCAGAAGAGAGCATATCCAGCGTGGTGAGAGCCGTTCCGCGTTCTCTGCCGCCCCAGCACAGGGACTTATCATAGTAGCAGTTTGTGACGCTAAAATCAGTATTTATTGAAGCGGTGATACCGCCCTTGTTGGCCTCAGCGCTGATCACCGCAGAAGCGTAGCAGTCCTTTATCACACCCTTGCCCATGAGCATGGTATTGAACGGTACGATGCCGCCGCAGTTATAGCCGGAAATCGTTCCCGTAAAGCAACAGCCATATATTGAGGCTCCTTCGCCATAGCCGCAGATACCTCCGGCAGCTCCTGAGCCGCTGATATCGCCGTCTACGCCAAGCAGCATGACAGTACCGCACCTGACATAGCCGAACAAGCCTGCGTTGTCTTCGCTGTTTATCTGAACATTGCTGATAACGTGCCTGTCGCCGCTGAATCTGCCACTAAAGTTATTCTGGAGACTCTCGCCTATCGGGGTTATCGTCTTGCCGGAAAGGTTCAGATCCTGCGTGAGGACAAAGTTCCCTTTCCATTTCGTGCTGTCTGTTCCTATGGCAAGGAAATCTTCCTCGTTGTTTATGGGGGTGTATTCCTGCCAGTCCTTGGTATCGTCAACGCTGAAATCATAGACCGGGGTGCCCTCTGCGACCACGCTGGGCTCGCCTACGTTTTTCAGGCTTATGTAGCATATCTCGCGCACGCCGTGCCTGCCGACGGTTTCTCTTATTCTTTCGCCGCCGACATTCCATCTGTCTTCGCTGAAATCAGCGGGGAGCGCGCCGGACAGCTCTTCCGTAATCAGCCCCGTTCCATTGTTGTTATTGAGGGAGCAAACCTCGCTGTTGTAATAGAATTTTGTGATGGAAGCGCCGTCGGTGAGCTCTCCGACGACAGCGCCTGCTTTGGAGTCGCCGAGGACATTCCCGGTGTTCACACAGCGGGCGGCGCTTAATTTTTTCAGCCAGCCGAACACGCCGCCGACCTGGGTGTTGCCCTCCACAGCGGTGACATCGCCGGTATTAAGGCAGTCTGACACATCGCGATATTCCACAACGCCGCCTACGCCGCCGACAGGTTTGCCGGTGACTGTGCCTGTTACGCTGCCTGCATTATAGCATTCCTCCACCGTGTAGGTTTCCTTATCGTTTTCGCCGTAAAGGGCTGCGCCGAACACGCCGCCCACGCTGTCTTCTCCGGTCACGCTGCCGGTGTTATAACAGCGGGTAATGCTCCCGTTTACCTGACCGCATACGCCGCCGACATACCGGGTTCCGGTCACCACGTTGTTTATGCTCTGGCAGTTTATTACATTCCGTGCATTTCCGGCAACAGCGCCGACATTCTCGCCGCCGATTATAGTGGAATTCCTGACCGTGAGGTTCTTTATGGTTCCGCTGTCGTCAGCGTTATCATCGCCGGTCTTTCCGAACAGACCCACTTCTTTCGTGCCGCTGCTGTCCACGTTCACATGGCTGATGGTATGTCCGTTGCCGTCAAATACTCCCACAAAGAAATTGCCATTGTCGCCTATGGGGATCCACGGCTTATTGCCGAGGTCGATGTCGGCGGTCAGGCTGACATACTGGTCGTAGTAATAATTATACATCACGCTTTTGGAGAAGTACGCGAGCTCCGCGCCGTTTGAAATGATGAACGGATCGTCCTTTGTTCCGGTGCCGCCCGCAAACTTTGTGGCTACATCTCCGTTCCACACTTCGACGTCTGCAGCTTGTGCCCTCGGGGAGATCACGAACATCGCAGCCAGCAGAACGACTATCATCAGTCCTGCGGCAAATATCCGGGTTTGAGTTTTTGTCATAAATTACCTCCTGTTTTTTGCTCCGCTGGAGCCAGAGTTTACACTCTATTCCAATTAAACACAGTTTACTCATTATATTTATTATACTAGCAGAAAAAGGATTTGTCAACAACGTTATTTAAAATTGTGTGGCGAAATCCTCCAGGCGTTTTGTCCTCGTGAGGGCAAAGCGGCGCTGCGTTTTTTTCCTCATAACAGCGCAAGGACAGATTCTTTCAGCAAGGCTCAGAGCGTTAAAATCGGCTGATAAACAATAAAAATCAGGCTGTCGAGAAACCCTCAGTTTCTAGGAAGCGGCATTTCGGCAACACCACAAACATCGTGTTTGTGCCTGCCGCGCAGCTAAGCTTTCGCCCAACGAAGAAGATGAGGGTTTATCAACAGCCTGACAGGCACTGCGCGAAACAGTGCCTGTATTTTTTATTGCATGAAAATCCCTGTGACCTGCGAGACCGCAAAACAAATCAGCATTCCCGCCGCGGTAGGGAGCGCCAGCGCCGCCAGAGCCCACCTCCAGCCGCCCGCCTCCTTTTTCACCGTAAGGAGCGCCGTGGAGCACGGCCAGTGCATGAGCGAGAACAATATCGTGCAAAGCGCAGTCCGCCAGGTCCAGCCGTTGTCCGCGAGGAGCGCACCCAGCTCCGGCAGGGAAAGCTCCGTCAGGCTGCCCTGCGCCATGTAGCACATTATGATTATCGGTATCACTATTTCATTAGCGGGAAGCCCGAGGATAAACGCCGCAAGGATAACTCCGTCCAGACCGAGAAGCCGCGCGAACGGGTCGAGGAACCCCGTGCAGATACTCAGCAGGGAGGCTCCGTCCACCGTAACGTTCGCAAGCAGCCATATCACCGCCCCCGCCGGAGCCGCCACCGCCGCCGCTCTCCCCAGCACGAACAGCGTTCTGTCAAGCAGCGAGCGGACTATCACCTTGCCGAACTGCGGCTTCCGGTACGGCGGCAGCTCCAGCGTGAAGCTGGACGGCTGACCGCGCAGAATAGTCGCAGACAGGAATTTCGAAGCCGCAAAGGTCATTCCCACCCCGAGGAGTATCACAGCCGTGACCGTGACCGCCGCCAGCGCCGAGCCGCCGAAGCCTCCCGCCGCGCCCACAAAAAACAGCGAGGCAAGCGTTATCATCAGCGGATATTTCCCGTTGCAGGGAACGAACGCGTTCGTCAGCAT
>CALBGD010000488.1 GCA_937893735.1 uncultured Clostridia bacterium
CCGCCAGCCTGTCCACGGCGATGTCGCTTATTCCCGATGAGATAACCGCCGACCGCGCCGGGCGCGTGATATACACCGCCGGGGACGGAGCCTCCGTTGAAGCTGGGAGCAGCATAGCCGCCATCGCCGGCACGGATTCCCTCGTTGTGACTGCGGCGGTAAGCGAGCTGGATATCTCCCGGATTTATCTCGGGCAGGAGGTGCAGTTCACCTGCTCGGCATATCCCGACGATATTTTCACCGGGAAAGTCGCCAAGATAGCCGGGGCGGCGCGTAGCCAGTACAGCGGCGCAGTCCTTGAAACGGTGGTGGACGTTATCATCACTCCGGATTCAAAGGACGAGCGCCTTAAATCCGGACTGTCCGCGGACGTTCAGTTCCGTATCTCCGACCCGCGCAGAATATGCGTGCTCCCCTACGAAGCGATAGGTCAGGACGACGAGGGAGAATATATCTATGTTTACGAGGACGGCTCCGCGGTAAAGCGCAAGATATTCACCGGAGCGGAATTCTCAGACGGGACTGAGATAATCAAGGGCGCCGCCCCCGCCGACCGGATATTCCTCCAGCCGGAAACCATATCCACCAACCGCTATGTGAGGGTAGAAGAATGAGAACAGCCGCACTTATCAACATTTTCCGCAGCCGCACGCGCTCGCTGCTCACCATGGCAGGGATAGCCGTGGGCGTGCTCTCAGTGGTGCTTGTTTCCACGGTAGGAACTGTCGGGACTTCGCAGGTCAGCGCCACGCTCGTTACGATGGGAGTTGATACCCTGCTGGTGCAATCCGCTGAGAAAAGCGTTGCAGTCACCCTCACGGACGAGGACGTTTCCACCGTCCGCCGGGTAGACGGTGTTAATGACGTAATGCCGCTGATGGCTTCCGTAACCGAAGCCAAAATGATAGGCAGACGGCTTGACAGCTACGTCTGGGGAGTGGACAGGTCCGCCGACCGCCTTATCTCACTTGAGGCAAAACACGGCAGGCTGATAAACAACAGCGACTCCGCCGGGAACCTCAAGGTCTGCGTAATAGACGAGCAGTTCGCGCTGAAATCCTACGGAAGAAGCAACGTTGTCGGGAAAACTCTGTCCATGTTCCTGGGCGGAAGATACCACGAATTCGAGATAATCGGCGTGGCAAAATCCGGGCTGTCCAGCCTTCAGGGAATGCTCTCTAACATCATGCCGGGGTTCATGTATATCCCGATAAGCACCATGCAGCAGCTCACCGGGCGCACCACTTACGACAAGCTTGCCGTAAAGCTTGACGACATGAACACCGATATTCCCGTAGTGGAAGCGGTAAAGACCGCTCTCGACCGCACCCACGGAACGACTGACGCATTCATCGTCAACAATCTGCTGTCGCAGAAAAGCCAGCTTGAAGATATCCTGTCGATAGTTACCACCGCGCTGTCGCTTGTTGCCGGAATCTCCCTTGCGGTATCAGGAATATCAGTAATGACCACCATGCTTATGAGCGTGACCGAGCGCACCCGCGAGATAGGCATAAAAAAGTCGATAGGCGCCACCAGCCGGGATATCTGCCGGGAATTCCTCTCGGAATCCGTTCTGCTGACAATGCTCGGCAGTGCCGCCGGAATCGCCGCCGGGCTGCTGATTTCAGCGGCAGGGTGCCTGATAATCGGAGTTCCGTTCTCGGTGAATCTCGTTATAATCGGAGCAGCGGCGCTCGCCTCCGGGGCGGTGGGGGCTGTATTCGGAGCCTACCCCGCGTACAAGGCGGCTTCGCTGAACCCGGTCGAGGCGCTGAGAATGTAATATACGGAAAAAGGCAGTGCCGGGGCACTGCCTTTTCCATTTATATTGGGGGGAGAGAGGTTATCAATTATTTAGCCTTTATCTTATAGATCTTGGAGGCGGAAGAATAGAGCTTCTTTCCATTGACCGTGATATAGGACTTGATGTAGTAATAATATGTCTTGCCCTTGACAGCGGTGCTGTCGATGAAGCTCATCTCCTCGGGGTCGTCCGTAACGATCTCGCCGAGAGTCTTGCCCTTGCCCTTTGCGGAGTTGCGGCGGTAAACCACATAACCCTCCGCATAGTCGGACTGATCCCACTCTAGGATTATGCCGTCTGTCGTTGCCTTTCTGTATGTTATGTTGACCTTTGCCGGGCGTACATTAACAGTGACGGTTCTTGTCTTGGCGGTATTGGTCTTTGCAGTTACAGTGATCTTTGCAGTGCCGGGAGCCACTGCGGTAACTGTACCGTTTTCATCTACGACTGCTACGCTCTCATCGGAAGATGTGAACAGCAGCGTCTTGTCGTCTGCATTCGCCGGGTAGATCTTTGACTTGAACGTGAACGTACCGTCAATATTAAGAGTCTTGCTCTTTCCGGGAGTTACGGAGAAGCTGGATACCGGAGTGGATACGGTTACAGTGCACTGTGCAGTAAGGCCATTTGCCGTCTTTGCCGTGATAACAGCGGTACCGTTCTTTACAGCCTTCACAACGCCGCTGCTGCTTACTGTTGCCACAGAAGAGTCAGAACTGGTCCATGTAACGGTCTTGTTAGACGCGTTATCAGGGGTTACTGTTGCCGTGAGGCTTGCTGTCTTGTTTGGAGCGAGCGTAACATCAGTCTTGTCGAGTGCTATGCTCTTCGCCTGAACAGCCGCCTTGCAGAGTCCGTCTGTGAAAATGGTCTGCGGCTCAATGTTGGCACCGCCGGAGCCGTTTCCTACCTGACCATATGTATTGTCGCCCCAGCAGTAAAGTTTGCTCTCATCGGTTATGCAGCCTGCAAAATTATCTCCGAGGCTGATAGAGATGACATCTTCCATAATTGACTTGGAAAAATCACTGGAGCTCTTAACTGTTCCATTTCCAAGCTGTCCCTTGGAGTTATCGCCTGCAAGATAAAGGCTTTCGCTCAGAGAACCGATAACTGCGGAGAAGTTGCTGCTTGTTGCAACATGTTCGCCGGCGTAGCCCACCTTCTCGGGCTTTTTAAGGCGGTATGTGTCTGTACCAAGCTGACCGCTGCCATTTTCACCCCAGGCATAAATATCGCCGTCAGAAGAAACTGCGATAGTATGGCTGCCAGCTGCTGCAATATCAGTAAAGCTGATATCGTTATCCTTTCTGTCCTTTATGCTGATAAGCTCAGGAGAGGAAACAATGCGGGAGTCCGTATCAACGCCAAGCTGTTTTGAGCTGTTGCTGCCCCAGCCGTAAAGATTTCCACCTACAATCGCCATTGCGTGGCTGTCGCCGGCAGCAATGTCTGTTGCGCCCTTCAAATCATCGTCGATCACTTGAGGATACTTGACGGTCTTTTCACCCTCGCCAAGGCGGTTAGATGTATTTGAGCCCCAGCCATATACGTCGCCGGCTATTATTGCCAGCGCATATCCGCTGCCGAATTCAAGCTGATCGATACCGCCGGAAAGATAGTCGTTCAGCGTAGGCTTGTTTATTACGGTGCTGTTGGTCTTCATGCCAAGCAGGTAACCGCTGTTGTCGCCGAAAACATATACGCTGCCGCTCTTGATCTGAACGATCGTGACCTTGTTTCCGCACCATACATTAACAGCTTCATCTTCAAGCTTTACCCTTGTAGGAGATTTCCTTGATGTGAAATCGCCAAGACCGAGCTGACCCTTGTCGTTGTTGCCCCATGTATACAGCTTGCCGGAGCTGTCAATGGCTGCTGAATGATCCTTTCCTGCTGAGTAAACAATTATATCCTTTGCTGTATATGCAGGCTTTGTGACAAAGGTGCTCTGCGTTGAGAAGAGCTCGCCGTAGCTGCCTGTGCCCGCCGCAGAAACCTTGCCGTTATCCTTGAGCATAAGCGAATGATGTTCGCCCAGCGCCACGGAAACAGCACCGTTTGTGATCTTAACGGGATAATACTCGTCATCTGTATCGCCATCGTGAAGCTGACCGCTTTCATCTGCGCCCCATGTATATGCTGTTCCTGATGTGGTCACGATGCCGGAGGAAGAGCCGCCTGCAAATATCGCCCTTGCGCTGTCCACCCTTACGCGCTCAAAGGAATTGCCGCTGGAATATCCGTCATAGCCGAGCTGACCGTCTTCATTGGAGCCAGTGGTCTTTACAGTGCCGTCGCTCATCAGGAGGATAGAGTGAGTATTGCCCGCCTCTACCTCAGCGGCGCCGCTGGAAACGACCTTCTGGAATGACGAATAATCCCTGTAATCGCCTGTGCCGAGCTGTCCGTCCTCGTTGTTTCCGGCAGCGTAGACCTCGCCCGCCTTTGTTACAATAAGCGTGAATCCATCGCCAGCCGCGATATCGACAGCGTTGTCCATCAGCTTTGTGGACGAATTTTTCCTGCCATTTGACGAAGTTCCGAGCTCGCCGTACTCATTGCTGCCCCAGCCGACAACGGAGCCGTCCTGAAGCAGTGCGACCGTGTGCTCATCGCCTGCGCTGACCTGTGCAACATTGTCCATCAGCTTCTGCGGCTTGTATATTACCAGCGAAGAGGTATCCGGGCTTATCTGCCCACGGGAATTGTCGCCCCAGCCGTAAAGCGTGCCGTTGGTATCTATCGCGAAGCTTGCGTCATCATTAGCGGCTATGTAAACTACCTTGTCCATTACCTTTACGCCGTTGGAGCTCTCTGTATCAGAGCCGGCGCCGAGCTGTCCGCTGCTGTTGTCTCCGGCAGCCCAGAGCGACATATCGCTCTTTATAACCAGACTGTGATTCTCACCGACCGCAATGGTATTCACGCTCAGCTCAGAAGAAGCGGCGAAAGCCGCCGATGTCAGCGGTATCATAGTCACCAACTGGGCAGCGCACAGCGAAACCGCCGTTATCTTTGCCTTTTTATTCATATTTACTCCCTCCATATCCGGAAACCTATATATTTCCTTCTGAAATGTATTGCACCGCTGTCTGCGGTGATTTGCCTTTCATAACATAAAACAACTCAGCACGCCCAAAGGTTGCAATTATTACCTGAAAAATAATAAACAAAATTTATGCCGCGATTTTGTGCAAAACCGCGGCATAGCTTTATGTTCATGCAGACATACCGGTTTTGTACCTCTATATCTATTATAACGCATATAATCGAAAAATGCTGCATAAAAGTCTTAAATTTCTATTAATGTTCGGCTCAGAAATCTATTTCCTCGCCGCCGCCGATGTACATCAGCTTGTCGCCAAGTATCTCGTCCATTATGTCGAAGCCCCTGAAGCCCGTACAGTGGCAGGCATATATCTTCTCGGCATTGCTGAGTTTCAGCGCCCGCGCCTGCGCCGTGACATATTCTGCGGAGCAGCCAAGCGTTTTTGGATTAGTCCCCATGAAATGGAACCCTCCGACTATCGCCAGCACCGGAATTCCATACCAGCACTGCTTTACCGTCTCCAGCATATTCTGTATGCCGCAGTGGAAGCACCCGCCGACTATAACAAGTCCGTCAGCCTTGCGCTTTTTCGGAAATATCACTGCAAAGCTCTCGTCCGACATATCATAGGGAATCTGTTTCTTGCCGTCAAGGGAGAAGCAGCTTCTGTCGGGGTTTATGTTCTTTTCATCAAACACCTCGCAGGAGGCAAGGTAGAATCCCTCCGCCACCTCGGAAAAGCTGTTGAACAGCACAAGATTCTTCGCGTATTTTCTGAAAAATCCCTTCCCTGCTCCGACCGCTTCCTTGAACAGACCGTTCTTGCGGAAGCACTCCGTCTGGGCGCCTGCACGGAGATATATTGCGGCGTCCGGGCTGAGCTTCATAAAGCTGTCTATGCCGCCGATATGCTCAGAATGGTTGTGCGTTATTACCACGCTGTCAAGCTCCTGCATGGGCAGACCCATGCGACGGGCGTTTTCTGCCGCCTTTCCGGTAAGACCTGCGTCGATCAGATAGTTCTTTCCGCCGAATTCCAGATAAAACGACATTCCATTCTCTGAGTAGAGCTTTTCATCAACGGCGGTGTTGTCGATCAGACTGATCAGCTTCAAGCACTATTCCCCCTTGACGTGGCGCTTTATGGCTGCAAAGCTCTCAGCACTGAGGCAGTGCTCTATCCTGCACGCGTCCCGCGCCGCGATCTCCTCCGGCACACCCATGGAGGTGAGCCAGTTTGTGAACAGCACATGGCGCTCGTAGACCTTTTCAGCTATATCCTTTCCCTTTTCGGTAAGGGTGATGTAGCCGTTCTTGTCCACAACAATGCACTCCTGCTCACGCAGATTCTTCATAGCCACGCTTACGCTGGGCTTTGAAAACTCCATTTCAGTCGCAATATCAACAGATCTTACCTCGCCGTTGCGGTTCTGTAAGACCAGAATGGTTTCCAGATAATCCTCGCCGGATTCAAGAATTTTACCTTTCATATCATGCCTTTCTAACAGTCAGCTTTCCGCAGAAGTAATTCTGCACCAATAATAATATGATACCATATTTTCCTTATCACGTCAAGTGATTCACCAGATTTTCAGTTCATGCTGAGTATCCGGGCGATAACGCTTCCCTCATATACTATCGGATATTCCCTCAGCGAAAATATAAGCCCGTCGGCGGGGGCTGTGACCTCTTCCTCCACAGTGCCGGTTATCGGAGTGACTATCTCGCCGATGACAGCGCCCTTCTGAACCCACATATTGTGCTCTACCATAGGTATAAAAATACCGCTTTCTACGGAATGTATTACATTTACCGCACCGTCCGTGCTGACCATTGGGTGCGTTATCTTCTGCTCCGGGACGCCCCAGATGCCGAGGTGGGACATCAGATTGAATATTCCGGTCAGGAGCTGGCGGCAGTACGCCTTTGTTATCCGCTGTCCTACGCCCATTTCAATGACAAGCGTAGGCACGCCCTCCTGCCTGAGCGCATAGGCTAGCGAACCCTCTCCAACTGCGTTGGAATCATGCACCCACACGAAATCGGTATTCAGCAGCTTGGCGTATTTCAGCAGGTGAGAGCTGTCGCTGCTGGGTATCCTGACCTGCGGTATCTCCCTTATAAATATATTGCTTGCATGGATATCAACGCAGATATCCGCGCCCTTTATGTCCGCGACAAGCTTCGCCGCGACGTTTTCGGCGATAGCTCCTTCCTCGCTTCCGGGGAAAACACGGTTCATATCCAGCCCGGACATCGGCACGGCGCGGCTCACCGATTCCATTCCCAGCGGATTTATGGACGGATATATGTCCACAGTGCCGCGGAGATTCGACATATTCGCGGTTATCTGGCGCACCATCTCATAGCAGACATACTGACCCTCCAGCTCGTCGCCGTGTATTCCGGTGACGATGGCTATGCGCTTTCCGTCATCGCAGCCCATACCTTTCAGGCTGTTCTTCTTTATTGTGAATTCTTCGTCCGCCGGCAGCCCGACGGAAACCAGAGTCTCTATCATACGATTACCCCCATTATTCCACAGATTTCAGCGATTCCACCATGCTTATGCGCTTCAGATCGCGGCGCATGATGAAGTTCACTATCAGCGAGAAAGCCACGGTTATCAGGAACGCCCACAGGAATGACAGCGGGTGTATCGTTCTTCCGAACATCACCTCGTCCACCTCGGCGGTCTCAACGATGAACTGCGTCAGCGCAACTCCAGCGCCCAGACCCAGCACGGCTCCCATTACAGAAAGTATATTGTTTTCCCGGAACACATAGCTGGAAACCTCTTTATCGTAGAATCCAAGCACCTTTAGCGTCGCAATCTCGCGTATACGTTCCGTAATATTTACATTCGTAAGGTTATACAGAACCACGAATGCCAGCGCGCCCGCAGAAACTATCAGCACGACAACAACGAGGTCCATTATCTTCATCATGTCCTCAAAGGTCTTGGAAGCGCCGGAATTCATCGAAATGCTGAGCACTCCGTCCACTGCCATCATCTTTTCCTTGAAGATATTCTGCTCGGTCTCATCGGCGCTTATGCCGTTCTTGAAGTATATGATGTTGAATTCCGGCTCAGAGCCGAACAACTCCGCGTATTTTTCAGCAGGAATATACAGATAGTTTCCTGCGTAATGCTCTGTAATCGCCCCGATGGTGACAGGGACGCTCTCGCTGTCGCTTATTTTCAGCGTGACCTGCTCTCCCTGCTTTACGTTAAGGAGCTTCGTCAGCTTCTCGGTGGCTATTATTCCGCCCTCGGCGGTTTCAAAGCTGAGCTTCTCGCCGGACTTTCTGTCCCGGAAAACTATCATGTCCTCAAAAATGTCCGTATCCTCGAAAGCAGTGACGTAGCACTGCACATTCCCGCTGTCGGAAGAAAGCGTATACTGCTTTATCAGCGCCCTTGTGTACTCCGTGTCAGGATTGTAGTCAATAAGCGCGTCATATATCCCCTGTGGGTCGCTGTCGGTGTCATAAGCTATAAACCCGGAGTATTGATTAAGAGTTTTATACTGTAAGTCTACAATATCGCCTATGGAATCCTTTAGTCCGAAACCGGTGAGCGACAGCGCGGTACACCCTGCGATTCCGACTATCGTCATGAACATTCTGCGCTTGTACCTGAACAGATTCCGCCCGGATACCTTTCCGAAGAAGGACAGGTGATTCCACACGAAGCCTATCTTTTCAAGGAACACGCGCTTTCCCGCCTTGGGGGCCTTCGGGCGCATTAGCTCCGCAGGGGTACCCGCAAGGGCGCTCTTTACGCTGAAAAATACGGTCAGGGCTATCGCCGCCACCATGCTTCCGGCGGAGGTGATTATGTTCATCGCACTTAACTCAAAGTAATAACTTGTGATAATATACATCATGCTATATGCAAACATGATGATAAACGGGAACAGGAACATTCCGATGAACGCCCCGACAAGGCTTCCGGAGGCCGC
>CALBGD010000489.1 GCA_937893735.1 uncultured Clostridia bacterium
GACTTCCTGCTCGTCGAGGGAGGAAGTCGGCTCGTCGAGGATAAGCACCTTGCAGTCCATATCGACCGCACGGGCTATCGCGACCATCTGCTGGACCGCGAGGGAGCAGCTTCCGAGCTGCTGATTCGGTCTTGCCGGGATATCAAGCGATTCCAGAAGCTTTCCGGCGTCCGAATACATCTTCTTCCATTTGGTGAAAGTGCCCTTTGATCTGCCGATGTACATATTCTCGGCGACCGTCAGGTTCGGGCAGAGTGTGATCTCCTGATAAACCGTGCTTATTCCGGCTTTCTGAGCGTCCTGAGTCGATCTGATAACGACAGGCTCAGGATTGCCGGACATATAAATGTTGCCGCCGTCCTTTTCATATACACCGGTGAGTACCTTTATAAGTGTGGATTTACCAGCGCCGTTCTCGCCCATCAGCGCGTGTATCTCGCCCTTGCGCAGTGTGAATTCAACGTTCTGGAGCGCTTTCACACCGGGGAATTCCTTACATATGCCCTCTAGCCTGAGAACAACATTTTCATCACGCATTGTCTTCGCCTCCGGTTTTTTAGTTAACAGAATGGTCCGATACAAGTGATCTGTTATCCATTATATCGGACCGTTTCCGTCATGGCTGATCAGCTGATTCAGCTAGGGTGTTCAGAACGATCAGATACCGTACTTGTCAACGTCTTCCTGAGTGATAGTGGAAGCGTCGAAGCCCTTCTCGTCCATAACGATGACCTTGTTTTCGGGAGCTGTGCCGTTCTCAAGATCCTTGATGATGGAGTCGATGTAGGAAGCCTGGAAAGGATTGCACTGACCATCGTAGTTCCAGCTGCCGGAAAGGAGGTTCTCAAGAGCCCACTTGTTGCAGTCGAAGCCCATTACGATAACGTCCTTGCCAACGCCGTGGGAGATGTTAGCCTTGTCGAGGGCTGCAACTGCGCCCTTTGCCATATCATCGTTCTCAGCGTAGATAACATTGAAGGAAGTGCCGCTGTCGATGATGGACTGAACGATCTGCTGTGCTGTTTCTGCGTTCCAGTCAGCGGTCTGCTGTGTAACGAGGTTCCAGCTGTCGTCCTCAGCTACCTTGGTGTCGAGGGCGCCGGTTCTGCCGACCTGTGCAGCGGAGCCCATCGTGCCCTGGATATGTACTATGTTGTACTCAGAAAGTCCCTGGGAAGCCAGCCAGTCAACTGCGGTCTGACCTTCCTTTGCCATATCGGATACGATGGAAGCTTCGTACAGGCTGTCGTCAGCGTCGATGGTTCTGTCGAACAGGATAACCTTGATTCCCTGAGCCTGAGCGTCCTTGAGGACGGAGTCCCAGCCGGAAGTACCAGCAGCGGAAATCAGCAGGTAGTCGACCTCGGACTGAATGAATGTCTGTGCTGCTGCGATCTGCTCGTCGTTCTTAAGGCTGTATGCAAAGGAAGCGTCGTAGCCGTTCTCCTCTGTGAATGTATCCTTCATGTCCTTGTCGTTCGCTGTACGATAGCCGGACTCGTTGGGGTCGTTGTTGATTATTCCGACCTTAATGAGGTCTCCGTTTGCAGAACCAGAGCCAGATCCGCTGCTGCCGGATTCAGCAGTGCTGCCGCTGCCGGAGCTGCAGCCTGCGAGTACGCTTGCGGTGAGTGCCAGACCGAGTACCGATGCGAGTATTTTCTTGATTTTCATAGCTTTTTCCCTCCGATAAAATATGATCGTTGTGGTTTTTGTTTTGGAACGCTTAGAACAAATTCCTAGCATATTTGCTACAAATTTTACTTTTGTCTGCATTCCTGTTTGTTGTCCTTATTTTAGCACAAAGGTTCGATAAATGCAATACACAAAATATACATTCTTTTGGGAAATTTTTTGTGCATATATTACAAATTGTACGTTTTTCAACAAACAAATATACCGTTCCGCAAAAACATCTTGACAAACGGAGAGCAAAGTTGTATCATATACATAGGTGAATTTGTATTCTCTCAGAGTTCGAATTTGTACTTTAATAGGGGCGATAATATATGACTAAATATGAAGCTGTTGCGCAGGCAATAAAAAATGATATTGAAAACGGCGTATATACCGAGGGACAGGCGATACCTACAGAGGAACTGCTGACTGCTCAGTATAATGTCAGCCGCCAGACGATCCGCAAGGCATTAGCGCTCCTGGTAGAAGAAGATCTTATAATAAAACGTCAGGGCAGCGGTTCGGTGGTGCGCCCGAAGCGGCTGAACCCAAGGACCGGAAAGATAGCGGTAGTCGCAACGTACATCAGCGATTACATTTTTCCGAGCCAGCTCCGGGCTGTTGAGGAAGTGCTGTCTGAGAACAAGTATACCGCAGTCCTTTCCGCGACCCGCAACCGCGTCTGCAACGAGCGCGCTATTCTTGAAGAAATACTGAAAAATCCCGTTGACGGCATATTAATAGAGGGAACAAAATCTGCAATGCCGAACCCGAATTTCGATTTGTACGAAAAGCTTATAGGCATGGGTATCCCGGTAGTTTTTTTCAACGGATATTACCCGACCCTCAGCGGCACATATTCCGTCTGCGCGGACAACCAGGCGGGAGGCGCCGAGCTTGTGCGGCACCTCATTGACCGCGGTCACACGAAGATCGCAGGGTATTTCAAGAGCGATGATATCCAGGGTCATCAGCGGTATTCAGGCTTTATTTCGGAACTGTTCCGCAGCGGTCTGATAATCCCTGACGAGAACGTGTTCTGGTACACCACTGAGACAAAGGAAAAACTGTTCGATGATCCGGAGGAGGTATTAAAGCGCCTCGGCGATAACACGGCAGTCGTGTGTTATAACGATGAGGTGGCGTTCGGTCTTGTGAAGTGCCTGCTCTCCGCCGGCAGACGCGTTCCGGAGGACGTTGCGGTAGTCAGCTTCGACAACAGCAATCTCAGCCGGATATCCCAGGTGCCGATAACCTCGCTCTCCTATGAGGACAGGAACATTGGCAGGATAGCCGCGCAGAAGCTCGTCGATATTCTGAACGGCAGGGAAGTATCCTCTGAGGTATTGCCGTGGACTTTTATCCAGAAAGAAAGCTCATAAATATTAAAACAGCGCCGGAATTTTGTGCACCTCCAAAAGTTAGACACTTTTGGAGGTGTATATTTTTTATGAGCAAAACAGGAAGAAAAAACAAAACATACTCGCCAGAATTCAAAAAAATGTTATAATCGATATGCGAGAAAACCACTTGGGTTATAAAGAAACAATGAGGAAATACTTTCCGCACTTGAGGCAAAAGCCTATGGAAACGCTCTTTGCGCTTTCGGATAAGGATAACGTGTTGTATCTGAACACGTTTTCAAGAACTATCTCCCCGGCTGTGCGCATAGGCTGCATGGTGCTGCCAAATCAGCTTTGGCTTAACAAATCCACAATACAAAGATATGAGACAGGGAAAATTACCAAAATAAAGGTGCCTGTTATTCACGCAATTGCAAAGCAACTTAACGTCGACCCTAATTGGTTGATGGGGGAAAGCGAGAAAATGGGGGAGTATGTTCCTCGTTTTGATAAGTTTGAAAAATGGGAGGATGAAATACAAAGAAAAAGAATAGCAGAGAATGACACAAGTTTTGAATTAGACTATTCTCGTTCGCGAAAAAGACCTTGCAGAATATCCGGGGCTGTATCACGGCGTTTATGAAATACTGCCGGAAATGCAAGTACACCACGCTGTTTCCCGAAGATCTCACTATCCCGCGCGGAGCGGTCAGCAAGCCGAAATCCATCTTGCAGCCGGACGACCTGCGAAAACTTTTCAACATTGATTTCACCGAGTACAGAGGCAAGCCGGCGCATGAGCTGTTTATCAACGCTTACCGTTTCGAGGTTTCCACAGGGCTGCGCCCCGGCGAGGTTATCGGGCTGAAATGGTCTGATATCGCGAACAGCACGGTATTCCTGAAACGCAGCATAAACGTCTACGGCGAGGAGACTACCGGGAAGAACGAGAACGCACAGCGAATATTCACGCTGACCGAGATATCCCGCGCCGTCCTGGAAGCTCAGAGAGAATACCAGAAGCAGAACGGGATAGAAACGCAGTGGGTGTTCTCGGACGAATACGGCGAATGCGCGAAGGAAAACCGCTACTACAAGCGCTGGATCCATTACTGCGAGGTCAACGGCATTCAGAAAACCACAGCCTACGAAATGCGGCACACTTTCGTGTCAGTCGTGAAGTCGCTCCCGGAGGGCTATCTGAAACAGCTTGTCGGGCACAGCAAGGACATGGATACATACGGCGTGTACTCGCATGAGTTCCTTGGCGACAGCAAAAAGACCGCCGAGCTTGTCGAGGGCATTTTTGGCAGGATACTCAAAACAGGATAAAAAAAAACAGGGCGCTCCGACCGGAACGCCCATTTGCTTTGTAAAAGTGGGTTATAAAGTGGGTTATTGCCACAAAAAGAAAACACCGCATGGCGCTTAACCATGCGGTATAGAGGTGGTGGAGCCGAGGGGAATTGAACCCCTGTCCGAAAACCCGTCCTCACGACTTTCTCCGGGTGGAGTTTATCTTTTAGATCTCCCGCGCACGAGCGCCGGTAAACAGGCTCTCGCGTTTGGCAGCCTTTGATACATCAGAGACTACAAGGCAACTCATCAATGACGTTCACCACTAGTCGACGCCATATCCCCGCCCGTGGTACTGCGAGGTATGACGGAAGCCGCTTAGGCAGCTACTAACTCAGAATTGTAATCTGCGTTTAAATTTAAAGGTGCGACGATTTAAGTGATTTCGCCCTCACTACCCGCTTATCGTGCATCAGAATCCCCGTCGAAGCCTTTACGGCCCCATAATACGCGAATGACTCTGCATTCTGTTGTAATAGTATATCACATTTGTCTCCCTTTGTCAAGTGCCGGAATACCGTTTTCTGCCGCTTTTTCGGCTCATTTTCCGACATTTCAGCAGGAACATTCGCCGAATAATAATTTATGCCGATCCGGAAAATATATCCACTGTCGGGCGCGGTTTTTTGTGAACTTTTTTGCTTCCTGCCTCTTGACAAACGTCCGAAATCGGACTATAATAGAAAAAGTCTGGTTTCGGACGATGGAGGTATATATGTCGGAAGTAATAATGGATCCCGCGCAGGTAATGGAGGAATACAACTCGCTCTGGAAAGAGCAGAATGAGATATACAGCGCCGCTGCGAAAAGATTCGGGCTTTCGGACAGCGCAATGTGGATACTGTACTTTATACGGCTGAGCGGAGGGAGCTGCTCACAGCGATATATATGCAGCGCCATGCTCCAGCCGAAGCAGACCACGAACTCCGCAATAAAACAGCTCGAAAGCCGGGGTTTCGTTGAACTCACCTGCGAAAATGACCGCCGGTGCCGCCTGGTGAAGCTCACACCCGATGGAGAAAAGCTAGCGCAGCAGTCCTCAGACCATGTGATAACGGCAGAGCGCCTTGCAATGGGCGACCTCACATCTGCCGAGCAGCGGCAGTTCATTGAACTGCTCAGAAAATACAACAATAATTTGAAGGAGAGATTAAACATTAAATGAAAACAAATGCTATACAATTATCAGACCATTTCACGCTTGGGCGGCTTTTCAGGTTCTGCCTGCCGTCCATCGGAATGATGGTGTTTACATCGATTTACGGCGTTGTGGACGGATTCTTCGTATCCAACTTTGTGGGAAAGACCGCGTTCGCTTCGATAAACCTCGTTATGCCGTTCCTGATGATACTGGGCGGCGTGGGATTCATGATAGGCACCGGAGGAAGTGCCCTTGTTGCAAAGTTCCTCGGCGAAAAGAACCAGGAAACCGCTCGCCGCGTGTTCTCAATGATGATATATCTCACACTGATACTCGGAGTTACAGTTTCCGTTCTTGGATTCATCTTCGCGGATAAGGTCGCGGTGCTCCTCGGCGCTGAGGCGGACATGGTGGAAAGCTGCGTATCCTACGCCCGCACCTGCCTGATATTCAACACGATGTTCATGCTCCAGAATGTGTTCCAGAGCTTCCTTGTCACCGCTGAACGCCCGAAAATGGGACTTATCGTAATAGTAGCCGCCGGGCTCACTAACATGGCGCTGGACGCGCTGTTCATCGCTGGCTTCCAGTGGGGAGTAGTCGGCGCCGCCCTTGCGACCGGTCTCAGCCAGACAGTCGGAGGTCTGCTGCCGCTGCTGTTCTTCCTGAAAAAGGACAACGGGAGCTGCCTGCACATAGTTCGCACCAAGATGGAGATACGCCCGATTTTAAAGGCGTGCGCCAACGGCTCCTCGGAGCTGATGACGAACATCTCCTCCTCTGTCGTAAGTATGCTGTACAATATGCAGCTCATGAATCTCGCGGGTCAGGACGGAGTTTCCGCATACGGCGTGCTGATGTATGTGCAGTTCATTTTCGCGGCGGTATTCATCGGATACGCCATCGGAACTGCTCCGATAGTGGGCTATAATTACGGCGCGCAGAATCACGCGGAGCTCAACAATATGCTCAAAAAGAGCGTGCGCTCAACGCTCATCACCGGAGTTGTGATGGTGGGACTTGCACAGGCGCTTGCGGCTCCGCTGGCGCACATATTCGTGGGTTATGACCCTGAGCTTTTTGAGATGACCCTGCACGCATTCAGGCTGTTCTCGTTCGCGTTCATTTTCTCGGGATTCAATATCTGGTGCTCGTCTTTCTTCACCGCGCTGAACAACGGAGCCGTTTCCGCGGCTGTGTCGTTCCTGAGGACGCTGGTGTTCCAGCTTGTGGCGGTGCTTATCCTGCCGGCGGTATGGGGACTTAACGGAGTGTGGCTCTCGGTAGTTTTCGCGGAGGTCTGCGCGTTTGTTATCTCGGTCATCTTCCTGTTCGCAAAGAGGAAGAAGTACCAGTACTTCTGATATGGTCACCTCTAAAAACCGGGACACGAGCAGATTTCGTACATGACTTATATCAGATGCTAGGCGTCAAACCGCAGGAATACTTGATGTATTTCAAGGTTTGACAACGAAGCAGATGATATAAGTCATAGAAATCTGCCGTGAAGGAGGTTTTTAGAGGTGACCTTATAATTATCGGGGGCTTTTCAGAGCCCCCGAATTTTTATTGATCCTCTGCAAACTCCGCGACAGACGCCCGGACAACGGAACTGCCGTTGACAACTGCGGACATTGATATCCCTGTTAGTGTTACCTTTCCGTGCACGACGTCTGTAACGTCAGCGCCGCGGACAACTATCACCGGATATGTCCCCTCGGGAGGCGCGGTGACTCCGGTCTCGCCGGTGAACGTATAATCCATCACCGGAAGCTGTGGAGCCTCGTCCGGCGTGAACAGGAATTCGCCCTCCTGAGCGATGTCGTTGGTCTCGTGCACCGGCTCCAGCGCTCCGGTAAGTTCAACTGTTCCGTCGAAATCAGCCCACGCGCTGGAAAACCAGCTCTGCGCGGAATTTTTGCCGGGCTGTACTTCCCTTTCAGCGCTGAAAACACAGCCGCAGTCCATCAGCGTCAGACCGCATATCTCCTCGCCGAGAGACACACGGCGGTACTGCCCGCCCGGCTCCGCAAGGTAGGTGAATCCGCTTACCTCTACCTGCTCCCAGTTGCCGGAATTTATTCCGTTAGCGATGTAGTCCTGCTCGTCGGAAGCGGTGACGCGGGTCATCTCCTCCGGCTTCACGATGTCGCCGCCGGGACCTGTCAGCACGAATCCGTCAGCAGAAGTTTCAGCGGTGCCCGCAGGAGCCTCCGCCGTAGGCTCAGCGGGTTTTTCCGGCTCCGCCGTATCAACGGTTGCGGGAGCCTTATCCGGCTCTGCGGTGGGCTGTGCCAGCTCCTCGCCGGAGGGCGCCGCCTCCTCGGTGGTGGGAACGGACGAAGCCGCGGAGCTGTCAGGCTTTGCATTACAGCCGCACGCCGCCAGCATTGTCATAAGTATCAGAATGGATAGTGTCTTTTTCATATTTTTATTGCCTCCTTGGGTTATGCCCGTCTGTAATTATACCCCGCTCTGCGGTTTCTGTCAAGGGACAAATTCCGGGCGTCAGTGATATTATGATACAGGAAATGGCCAGGCATCACGCTTTAGAATTGCGAAACAACGAATATCCGGTCGTTCAGATGGGAGCTTCTTTACTTTCTTGAATCTCAATACCCCAGCCTTATAGGGCTTGCCCGTGCGCTTGACGACGGGGAGCTGACCGCATATATCCACTACGTTTTAGTGAACCCGGAATACCACGGTCACGGCATCGCAAGCCGAATGATAGAGCTGATAAAGGAAAAATACCGCGATTGCCAGCAGGGCAGCATCAAAGAGCAGCTGTGGATTTAAATCAAATAAAAATTCCTGTGCAGC
>CALBGD010000490.1 GCA_937893735.1 uncultured Clostridia bacterium
GCTTTGACATTGATATGCTGAATTTCGTCTGCGACCGCGTGAAAATTCCTGTAATTGCAAGCGGCGGCTGCGGTAAGCTGGAGCACTTCTCCGAAGTGTTCGAGAAAACCAAAAGCTCGGCGGCGCTTGCGGCTTCGCTTTTCCACTTTAAGGAGCTCACCGTTGACGAGGTAAAAGAACATCTGAAGGAGCACAACATTCCTGTAAGAACGAAAATCGGAGGTTAATATGGGGCTTTTCACCAAACCGTCTGAAAACGCGAAATTCATTATGGATTTTCTGGGCTGTGAATGTATGTATTTCCCGGCAGGGAAGCCCGCGCAGCTCATTCAGTCCAGCTATGAGGAAGTATTCGCCAGAATGGAAATGGACATGACCACTCCGCTGCTGATAGCCGTAGATGATATGTTGGTCGAGGATATCAAAAGCAAGATAAAGCCCGGGGAAACTGCCGAACAGTGCAGAACAAGAATTCTTTCCGAAGCCTCCGGAGATGCGTCGGAATGGTTCATGGAAAATCTCAGTAAGATGAAAGAGGAATTCGGCGAATACTGGAATGAGATAACCGCAGACACGGATATTTCCGGCATTAAGACGACAAGACTTTGCAGTTTTGTAGATACTTTGACCCAGAAAACCAAAGAAGTGGTCCTCGCGAAAATACCGACTGACAAGCCCTGGGAGGTTTTTGCGTGGCTTCCGTTCGGTGGCTGGAATGCCTGTCCGCTTCCGGAAGAACATATTACAATAAGCCGCTACTGGTACCAGAAGTTCGGTGCAGTTCCGGCGGCGCTGTCTCACGATATTCTTGAATTTGTGGCTCAGCCGCTGCGCGATAAAAGTGCGGCAGTCGGACTGGCGCTGGAGCAGTACGCATTCTGCCCGGATATCATCGATCAGGGAATGCAGATGGTCGGAATACTTGCGAACTCGCTTACCAAGTCGTCCGTCTGGAGCTTCTGGTGGGATTGACCCTTGCTTTTTCCGGCAATTTGTGCTATACTATTCATGTTGAGTGCTGCCGTTCAGTGCAGCCGACAGAAAGTGAAATTTTATGGACGTAAAAAAATATTTTAAGAAATCCGGGCTTATCCCGGCGATTGTCACCGACGCTGAAAACGGTGAGGTGCTCATGCTTGCATACATGAATGAGGAAAGTCTCCAGAGAACCCTGGAGACCGGATATACATGGTTCTGGAGCCGCTCACGTCAGGAGCTCTGGAACAAGGGCGCGACCTCGGGACACTTCCAGAAGGTCGTTGAGATTTACAGCGACTGCGACGACGATACGCTGCTTGTAAAGGTGATCCAGACAGGAGCAGCCTGTCATACAGGTCACAGAAGCTGCTTCTTCACCAGAATAAAGTAATAATATTGAGGAGTAATCAACATGATGGACGCATTTAAGGATATGTACGACGTAGTAGTAGACCGCAGGGCAAACCCGCAGGAGGGCTCATATACCTGTTATCTGTTCGACAAGGGAATCGACAAGATACTCAAAAAGTGCGGCGAAGAGTGTACGGAAATGGTTATTGCTGCCAAGAACAATGACAAGGACGAGCTTGCAAACGAGATAAACGATCTTCTTTACCACATGATTGTTATGATGGTTGACCGCGGTGTGACCGTAGAGGACATTGAGAAGATAATGGTTGAGCGCAGCCAGAAGATCGGAAATCTCAAGCAGTTCCATGTAAGCGACCACAATACCTGATATGGAAATTACACGCCTTATTGACGATTTCGGCGATGATATTTTCGCGCTGGCGCTGATTTCTACTAAGGATTTTAGCGCCGCAAAGGAAATCTTCGTTAAGATGATGTCCGCCTGCGCCGACTATGCGGACGATACCGAGCTGTACAGTCTTATTCTGAAAGCCTATCCCATGTCAAGGGAAGCGGACGGAAACGACTCCGCAGTGACTCTCACCGGAGTAGAGCTCGACAGCAAAAAACAGCAGCTTCTTGAGTCGATACTCCAGAAGCCTTTTGTTGTACGTTCAGTTATCCACATGACATGGGAAAACGACCTTGAACCTGAGCAAATCGCGAAAATAACCGGCGAAAGCGTGAAATATGTCCGGTCAGTGCTGGACGAGCTCCCGGAGGAGCTTGTATCTTCGCTCGACAAGAGCTATAAGGATATCTGCGCAAAGATTTCTGCGGAGGATAAGCTGAAAGCGTATGTTATCCGCAGCGTGAATTCAGGCAAGATACGTCAGTTCGAAGTAAAAGGCGAAGCCGTTCCGCAGCACAAATGGACTAGAAAGCAGAAAACGATAGTGATAATCATTGCGGCGGTCATAACAGCAGCTATATGTATTGTTCTTCCGCTGCTCGACAGCTACTATCAGATGCGCCGCGAGGAAGGCTTTGAATCCTTTGAAAATGTTGCAACGGAAG
>CALBGD010000491.1 GCA_937893735.1 uncultured Clostridia bacterium
AAGGCGCTGTGCAGACGGCTTTTGCGGAACTCAACAGACAGGTCGCAGAAAAGCGCATCGGTCGTGAAAAGCCCCGCGGCGCCTCTTCAGGAAAACAGCCTGAAAATTCAGCGGTGGAACAGGCTCCGCAGCCGGATATAAGCGAACAGCTTTCCCGTGCGATGGAGCGTATCGCAGCGCTTGAGGAACAGAACAGGCGGCTTTCCGAGCAGAACAGGAAACTGGAACGCTCAGAGAAGGAATCCGTTCCGGAACCCGGCACAAAGCCGGTCACTGCCGGAGTTATCTGGGAGAGGATCAGCTTCCGGCAGCTCCTTGAAGAAGCCGGAGCCCGCAGAACTCTTACCACTAAGGAAAGCATAGCTCCCGAAAGGGAAAAGCAGAAAAAGTCCCCAATTTTGTAAGCGGCAGCTTATTAAAACATACTTTAATTTCAAAAGGAGAAACATATTATGACAGAATTATTTCTTTTAGCGTCTTCCGGCGCTTCAAACGCAGCCGACAATCCTTTCATGGAGATGGCGCAGCCGGTCGTGAGCCTGCTGAACATGGTAATAACTCCGGCGCTGCTGATCGTTGGCGCGCTGGGCGCGATATTCTGCATTCTGCTTGGCGTTAAGTACGCAAAGGCAGAGGAACCGCAGGACCGTGAAAAGGCAAAGCACTCCCTCAAGAATGCGATAATCGGTTTCGTTCTGATATTCGTGCTTCTGGTAGGCCTGCGGATAGGACTTCCCGCAATGACGAACTGGTACGAGAACTCAGCGTCTTCCACAACGAGCACAAGTCAGACTTCTAATCGCTGACATTTATCAGAAAGCCGTTCAAGCCGGGAAACCGGGTCGGACGGCTGTCTGTCGTTTTAAGGATATCAGAATGAGGTGAACAAGTGAGCCGAAAAAAACGCAGGACCCGCCCGGAGGATACTCCGGAAATCACGTCAGTAGAGCCGTCTGCGGAGCTTTCCGAAGCGGAGGAAGCCGCAGCCGAGCATAAGCGGCGCGCTGAAAAGAAGCGCCAGATCATCGACCGGAATTCCCGGAAATACATCATTGCTTCCACGGTCGTCGGCTCTGTGCTGCTGTACTGCGGGTATTACGTGTTTCCAAACCTGTTCTATCTGGTGTTTTCCAATGACGCGCTCCAGAACAACGGCACGATAAAGCTGCTCGCCTCAACAATGGGATTTTTCGTGTACTTCTTCTATCTCACGAGGCACTATATGCGCAAGCGCAAAAAGCACCCGGAGGCGGAAGAGGTCAACGACATTCTGGAAATACACCCGAAGCTTCTTGAGCCTAAAAAGGCGCTGCAATGCGCGGCGGCGGGATTCTGCCTTAATCTTTCGCTGGCGGCTCTGATAGCGCTGCTGCCGCTTCCGGACAGCCTTGTACACGGGTACAGCTCCGGCTCGGAATCGCTGATGTACACCGATAATATTGTGTTCAGCATAATCTACATCTGGATATTCGCGCCGCTCTGTGAGGAGCTGATGTTCCGCGGATTCCTGCTGCACAAGCTGAAAAAGGCGTTCCCGGCGAGGGTCATGATATGGGTGGTTTCGGCGGCGTTCGCACTCCCGCACGTCAACATTATGTGGATAATCGTGGCGTTCGGGTGCAGCCTTATTTTTACGGCGGTTCGTGAAAAGCACGGAAATCTGCTGTATTCCATGATACTGCACTCCTGCTACAATCTGGCGAGCGTGCCTATGCTGTTACTGCTGAATACGGAAGCGTACACGGTACTGTTCGACAATATCGCGGCGGAGCTTATTTATCTGGTGCTCGGCGGTATAACCGTTTACCTGTGCGTTAACGACCTGCTTTTTGATGGCAGAAATCCTTTCTTGAAGAAAAACTGACGGAGGAACTATGGACAAGAAAAAACTATACAGCACGGCGGCTATGGGTCTTATCGCACTGCTGTTCTTCACATACATAATCGGAGCGCTGTTCGATAACCTGACTCCCGCATTTGAAAAGGGGAGCGTAGCCGTATTTTTCAGCCCGACAGTTTTTCTGAACCCGCTAAATTACCTGTACGGGCTCATAACTCTTGTAATAGTTATCGTGCTGTACGCGGTAATGCGCCCGGACAGCTTTTCCCGCACAAAAAAGAGCCTGCTCGGAGCCAACAGCTCCAAAACTGCGCAGGTGAAGGATTCCTCGCTTGAGAATTCCCGCTTCATGAACGACAAGGAGCGCGACTTCAACTTTGTGCCCTACGAGTTCGACAAGCTCACCGAGAGCAAGAAGGACGGTATCCCGGTGCGGGCGGTGTACGACAAGAAGGGGCTTCACATCAACCTCGCGTCGCCCATGCACGGACTGATAATCGGCGCCACCGGCTCCGGTAAGACGACCACGTTCATCAACCCGATGATACAGATACTTGCGAAATCCGGCGCGGGCTCCTCGATGATATGCACCGACCCCAAGGGCGAGCTGTTCCAGCTTCACAGCAAATTTTTGCAGGAGCGCGGCTACAAGGTAATGGTGCTCGACCTGCGCGACCCGTATTCCTCTTTCAGATGGAATCCGCTGGGGGATATCTACGACCGCTATCAGCTCTATGCAAGCACCGGAAACGATATCTACCGCCGCAACGACGACCCGGCGCAGTCCGGGCTGGAGATGGTGAACGCTCCCGGGGATTACGAGGAATTCTGGTATGAGTACGAGGGAAAGGCGTACGGCGTCCGCAAGGATCTCATCGCAGTGATAAAGGTACAGCGCCAGAAGATATATGACGAGATGTACGAGGACCTGAACGACCTTGTTTCCGTGATCTGCCCGATAGAATCCCAGGACGACCCGGTGTGGGAAAAGGGCGCGCGCTCCATAATCATGGCTACCGCCATTGCGATGCTGGAGGACAGCGAAAATCCGGAGCTCGGCATGACCAAGGAGAAATTCAATTTCTTCAACATCAACAAGGCGATAGGAAATTCCGACAACAATTTCGAGCCGCTGAAGAACTACTTTGTAGGCAGAGATGTACTGTCAAAGGCGGTAACGCTGAGCCGGCAGGTGCTTTCCGCGGCGGAAAACACGCTTGCTTCCTACATGTCCATCGCGTTCGACAAACTGTCTATATTCAACGATGAGGGCATTTGCTCGCTGACCTCCGCTACGGATATCGACCCGTCCGTTTTCGCAGACCAGCCGACTGCGCTGTTCCTGAAGATACCGGACGAAAAGGACACGCGCCACACCCTTGCGGCGGCATTCATTCTGTGTATTTACAAGGCGCTTATCAAGAAGGCCTCCTCCCGCGAGGACCTTTCGCTGCCGAGAAACGTGTATTTCATTCTCGATGAGTTCGGTAATATGCCGAAGATAGACAAGTTCGACAAAATGATAACCGTCGGACGTTCAAGGAAAATATGGTTCAACATGGTGGTGCAGTCCTACGCGCAGCTTGACAATGTTTACGGCAAGACTGTCGGCGACATCGTGAAATCCAACTGCGGCATGAAAATGTTCATCGGTTCCAACGATATAGAGACCTGCAAGGAGTTCTCCGAGCTCTGCGGAAACTGCACGATATCCACCACCAGCGTTTCCCGCTCGATGGGCAGCAAGGAGGGCGAGGCGAACTACTCGACGTCGCTCCAGACCAGGCCGCTCATCTATCCGTCGGAACTCCAGAAGATTAACAACAAGACGGATACCGGCAACGCGATAATCGTAACATTCGGCAATTACCCGCTGAAAACGAAATTCACGCCGAGCTACAAGTGCGACCTGTACAAATTCGGTCAGATGGACCTTACGGACGTGAGAAGCAACGCGTTCTTCCCGGACGAGGTGTACTACGACCTGACAGAGCGTAACGAGAAGATACTGCAGGAAACTTCGGAGGAATAAGCGACTACATGAGATTTAAAAGGTTTATATGCGCCGCGCTTTCCGGCTTTCTGCTGACCACGACTGCATTTGCGGAAACCGGAGAGCCGGAAACGGCGCAGGCGGTCACGCGGGAATTAGTCCCGGAAACGGAGGACATATATTCCGACATAAAGGAGACCTACGATTCGTATTACCGCCTTTATGAGG
>CALBGD010000492.1 GCA_937893735.1 uncultured Clostridia bacterium
GTCACCGACGACGGCGCGGAAACCGACCTCGACCTGGGACATTATGAGCGCTTCATCGACGAGAATCTTTCGGTGAACAGCAATGTCACCACCGGTAAGATCTACTGGACAGTACTTAACAAGGAGCGCCGCGGCGATTACCTCGGCGGCACCGTTCAGGTCATTCCCCATGTGACCAACGAGATAAAGGACAGGATCTACCGCGTTGCAAACAGCGGCGCTGAGGCTGCCGACGTAGTTATTACCGAGATCGGCGGTACAGTCGGCGATATCGAGTCCACACCGTTCCTCGAGGCTATACGTCAGGTCAGCAACGATGTCGGCAGAGAGAATGTAATGTATATCCACGTTACGCTTCTCCCGTTCATCTCCGGCAGCAACGAGCTCAAGACAAAGCCCACCCAGCACAGCGTAAAGGAGCTCCTCTCCATCGGTATCCAGCCGAACGTGCTGGTTCTCCGCAGCGACTGCGAGATACCGCAGGATATGATGGACAAGGTAGCAAGCTTCTGCAACGTCCGCAAGGAGGACGTTATCCCGAACCTCACCGCTTCTTCCCTGTACGCCGTTCCGCTCATGCTGGAGGAGGCAGGCCTTGCACACTCCGCGTGCTATCACCTCGGTCTTGAGGACAGGGAGCCCGATCTCACCGAGTGGAAGAACATGGTGCATATGCAGGAGAACGCAGACAAGCCGCTGACCATCGGTCTTGTCGGAAAGTACGTTTCCCTTCCTGACGCTTACATCTCCGTTATGGAGTCCATCAGACACGCAGGCGCGGCAAACGGCGCAGACGTGCATATAGAGCTCATCAATTCCGAGGAGGTAACTCCGGAAACTTCCGAGGCGCTTCTCGGCAAGGTTGACGGCATCGTTGTCCCCGGCGGCTTCGGCGACCGAGGGATCGAGGGCAAGATAGAGGCTGTGCGCTACGCAAGAGAGCACAAGAAGCCCTATCTCGGACTGTGCCTTGGTATGCAGATGGCTGTAATAGAGTTCGCGCGCCATGTCGCGGGTCTGGAGGGCGCAAGCTCCTCCGAGTTCGGCGAGCACCAGTATGACGTTATCGACATCATGCCCGACCAGAAGGGCGTAGACATGGGCGGTACGATGCGTCTTGGCCTGTATCCCTGCAAGCTGGACGAGACCTCCATCTCCAGAGAGCTTTACGGCGAGGGTCTTATCTATGAGCGCCACCGCCACCGTTATGAGTTCAACAACGCCTACCGTGAGCAGTTTGCGGCGCTTGGCCTTAAGTTCGCAGGACTTTCCCCTGACGGAAAGCTTGTTGAGATCGTTGAGCTTCCGAAGGACGTTCACCCGTGGTTCGTTGCCGTTCAGTTCCACCCTGAGTTCAAGAGCAGACCTAACAGACCGCACCCGCTGTTCAACGGCTTCATCAAGGCTTCTCTCGACCTTAAGAAGTAATGAAACATTGATAACCTATGCCGTCTGTCTACTCGTGTATTCAGGCGGCGTTTTTGTATATTATAATGCTGAAAGGAAATCATTATGGGCGACAAGTTCTATGACAACCGCGAGCTTTCTTGGCTGAAATTCAACGCGAGAGTGCTTGAAGAAGCGTTCGACGAGGAAACTCCGCTGTTTGAGCGGCTGAGATTCGTGCAGATTTTCTGCTCGAATCTCGACGAGTTCTTTATGATAAGAGTGGGAAGCCTCCACGACAAGATGCTCTTCGACAGCAAGGACACCGAGAACAAGACCAACATGACAGCAAGAGAGCAGCTCACCGAGATAGCAAAGCGCGTAAAGCAGCTTCTGCCGGTGAAGGACGAGGCATATGCAAAGATAATGTCCGGGCTTACGGCATACGGCGTCGAGCACATCGACCCTAAAAGCCTCACCCCGGAGGAGGACGCGTATTTCCGCGCATTTTTTGCCCGCGAGGTCCAGCCGCTGCTGTTCACCGGAGTCGTGGACAAGAAGCACCCCGTCCCGTTCCTGAAAAGCGGCGAGGTCTATGTCGGCGTTACTATCCGCAAGAAGGACGACGCGGCGAGCAAGGTGACATTCGGCATACTGCCGGCTTCCGAGAACTTCCCTAAGCTGGTGTGGCTTCCGGGCACGGGGCGCTTCCTGCTGACGGAGGAGCTCATTGCGCGCTATGCGGAGCTTGTGTTCAAGAATTTTGAGATAATGTCCCGCTGTATTTTCCGCGTTACAAGGAATGCGGACATCACGATGGACGAGGGGCTTTATGACCACGACGTGGATTTCCGCGATATAATGAGCGACCTTGTGAAGAAGCGCAAGAAGCTCCAGCCGGTGCGCCTTGAATTTTCCGGCACTCCCGACCCCTCCATTTCCGGGATAATCGCAAAGACCCTGAAGGTAAAGGATAACTTTATTTTCTGCCAGAGCGCTCCGCTGACGATGGGATTCCTGTCTGCGCTGGAGAGAAAGCTGGAGAAACAGGACGATCTTTTCTTCACGCCGCTGACCCCGCAGAAATCCCCGGAGATAGACCAGAAGCAGCCGCTTATCGAGCAGATACAGCAGCATGACATCATGCTGAATTATCCCTATGAGAACATCAGCCAGTTTATCCGCCTGCTTGAAGAAGCCGCGGAGAATCCGGACGTTGTTTCCATAAAAATAACCCTCTACCGCGTGGCGAGGGACAGCAAGATAATCAGCGCCCTGACCCGCGCCGCAGAAAACGGCAAGGACGTGCTGGCGCTTGTGGAGCTCCGAGCGAGATTCGACGAGGAGAACAACATCGGCTGGTCAAAGTGCCTTGAGGAAGCCGGCGTTACCGTGATCTACGGACTGGAGGAGCTCAAGGTGCACTCCAAGCTGCTGCTCATCACGCTGCGCAGCGGCAACGACGTCAGCTACATCACGCAGGTCGGCACAGGAAACTACAACGAGCGCACCTCCAAGCTGTACACAGACCTCACGCTGATGACCGCCGACCGGGATTTCGGCTCGGACGCTTCGGTGGTGTTCAATGCGCTTGCAGTCGGGAATACAGTTGAAAGCACCAACAAGCTGCTGGTGGCTCCGAAGGGTCTGAAGAGCCGCATAGTGGAGTTTATCGACAACGAGATAACCTACAAGAAGGACGGCTACATCGGCATAAAGATAAACTCCCTGACCGACAAGGATATCATCGAAAAGCTTGCCGAGGCAAGCCGCGCCGGAGTTAAGATAGAGCTGATAGTCCGCGGGATATGCTGCCTTATCGCAGGCGTTGAGGGCGAGACTGAGAATATCCGGGTAATTTCCATCGTGGGAAGATTCCTTGAACACAGCCGAATATACATCTTCGGAAAGGGCGAGCGCCGCAGGGTGTACATTTCCAGCGCGGATTTCATGACCAGAAACACCGAGCGCCGCGTTGAGGTGGCGGCTCCGCTGCTGGATAAGAAGATAGCTGACCGGGCTGTGAATATCTTCGAAACGATGCTTCGCGACAACGTAAAGGCACGCGAGCAGGACAGCGAGGGCAACTATCACCACGTTATCCCGAAGGAGGGAGAGCCGCGCCTGAATTCGCAGATATACTTCTATGAGCAGGCGTACAAGGCAGCCGAGGAAGCGCAGAATGCCCAGGCAGAGCCTGAAAAGAATGAAGTTCAGACAGCGGCTCAGAAACCCGCAGCTAAGCTGGGAAATGACCGCGCAACGCTGAAAGTCAAGGCGCGCAGGGTTCGCAGATAAAGCAAATATTCGTAGGGGAGGGGCTTGCCCCTCCCGAAATATTCATATCGCGAATAAATAAAGGACT
>CALBGD010000493.1 GCA_937893735.1 uncultured Clostridia bacterium
ACAAATCTAAAGATAATAATCTTAAAGAAAATAATCCTGATATAATCAATCCTATTAATCAATCTGGTAGGACTGACGAGATGGAATATATCACCAGAATAAAAGATGAGCGCTCCGCTTATGCCCAGATAGTCCGGGATAACACAGATTACGAATACCTCATCGAGCAGAATCCAAGCAAGGCGGATACCATCAACGAGCTTATCAGCATTATGGTGGACGCAATCTGCTCCACCAGACCTACGATACGGGTGAACGGCGAGGACGTGCCTCATGACGTAGTGAAAAGTACGTTCCTGAAGCTTAACAGCAGTCACATCGAGTACGTCCTGGAAGCTATGGACAACAACACCAGCGACGTCCGGAATATCCGGAGCTACCTGATAACGGCGCTGTACAATTCCCGGCTGACGCTCAACAGCTATTGGCAGTCCCGGGTAAATCACGATATGAAAGAATACTGGCAGGAGGGGTAATTATGGCAAAGATTATAGCAATAGCAAATCAGAAAGGCGGCGTTGGCAAGACAACGACTGTGGTAAATATCGCCGCAGGGCTTGCGGAACTTGGCAAGAAAGTCCTCTGTATCGACCTTGATCCGCAGGGAAATCTCAGCGACTACCTCGGCTACGACTTCACGGGTAAACGCACCATCGTTGACGTTCTGAAAGAAACTGCGAAGCTCTCGGAGTGCATTCTGACTGCAAAAAGCGAGCCTATCGACTATGTCCCAGCGGATATTTCTCTGGCAACCGCAGATATGTTTCTGGCACAGACGATGTGCCGCGAGCAGATTCTTGACAAGTCGATTTCCGGCGACAGCATATCGGAGGATTACGATTATCTCCTCATCGACTGCCTGCCCTCGCTCGGAATACTGGTCATGAACGCTCTTGCGGCGGCTGACGAGGTGATAATTCCTGTTCAGGTGCAGAAATTCGCGCTCAACGGCATAGTCCAGTTCGAGGACATTTTCAATCTCATCAAGGAAAAAATCAACCACGACCTGAAAATTTGTGGAATACTTGAAACCATGACCGACAACACCCAGATGGCTCAGGCAGTGGATATCGCCTTAAAGGAGCGCTACGGCGGTCTGGTTTATGAAACTACTATCAGCAAGCGCATTGAGGCCGCAAATAGCACCGCAGAACAGCGTTCGCTGATATCCAAGAAAAACAGCGTGATAGGCGGTCAGTACCGCCAGCTTGTAAGCGAAATTCTCGAAAAGGAGGGAGTGTAAATGGCGTTCAATCTCGGAGCTTCCAACAACACCGGAAAGCTGAATATGAGCGACTTCCTTGGCGATGAACCGGCTGTCCAGAATGACGAAAAAGAAATTCCGATAAACCTGCTTGTCACGTGGGAAAATCAGCCGTTCAAGATGTACAGCGACTTCAAAATGAACGAGCTGGTGGAATCCATCAGGGAAAATGGACTGCTGTCCCGGATAATCGTGTCCCCGCCGACACTTGGATGCGCGGCGTCCATGCCGCGCTTTGGGTGTCGGCTTCGCGACATCGTGTCCCCGCCGACACTTGACTGCGCGGCGTCCATGCCGCGCTCTGGGTGTCGGCTTCGTGACATCGTGTTACCTGCCACAGGAGGAAAGTATCGCATAATCGCTGGACACAACCGCGTTGAAGCCTGCCGCAGAGCCGGATTTACGTCGGTTCCCAGCATTGTCAAGAACGTTGACGAAAACCGTGCAAAACTCATCATGGCAGACACAAACCTCTGCCAGCGCACAGAGCTTCTGCCGTCCGAGCGCGCGTTTGCGTACAAGGCACAGCAGGAGGCGCTGACAGCCCTCGGTAGCCGCCGTGCTACCAAGGACATAGCTGAGAAATACGGCGAAGCCAAGCGCACCATTCAGCGCTACATCGCCTGCACGCGGCTGGTTCCGAAACTTATGGAAATGCTCGACAGCGGCAGACTTACGCTTGCGACAGCCTGCCAGTTTTCGGCGCTTCCGAACAGCAGTCAGGAGGAAATTGCGGCGTATCTCAGACGTGATTCTGAAAGGAAATTCACAGTAGAACAGGCAAACACGCTTGCGGATTTAAAGTTCTTCTCAGAGTCCGACATAGCGGAGCTTTGTGGCGAAAAAGTGACTTCTACGGAAGA